>JAENVU010000326.1 GCA_016650415.1 Acidimicrobiia bacterium | reverse complement strand
CCGAGGCGAATGCGCTCGAGCTGTCGTCCCGGTCGCCGGATTTCAAAGAGGGTCTGACCGCGTTCCAAGAGAAGCGGCCGCCCCGCTTCGACGGTCGCTAGCAGCGGAAGGCTGCTGCGAATGGATTTCGAGACCATCTAGGGGTTCGCATGCTCTTCGCTCTGCGCTTCGACCTCCGCAACCCCGAGTTCGCCGGGACCGACATGGCCGACCGGTACGCGGCCGCGCTCGACATGGTGGAGTGGGCCGACGAACTCGGGTGCGTGAGCATCGCCATCTCCGAGCACCATGGCTCACCCGACGGGTACTTGCCGAGCCCGATCCCGATGGTGGCCGCCATGGCGGCGCGCACCAAGAACGTCCGGTTCGCGATTGCCGCCCTGATTGCCCCGTTCTACGACCCGCTGCGCCTGGCCGAGGACATCGTCGTGCTCGACCACCTCAGCCGGGGACGCATCGATCTCATCGTCGGGAACGGATACGTCCGCGACGAGTTCGCGATGTACGGGGTCCCGATGAAGGAGCGAGTCGCGCGCGTCACCGAAGTCGTCGCGACGTTGAAGGGTGCGTTCACGGGCCTGCCCTTCGAGTTCCGTGACCGGACCGTGCAGGTGACGCCGGCGCCGTACCGGGCAGGCGGACCGGCGGTGATGCTGGGGGGCAGTAGTGAGAAGGCGGCCCGGCGCGCGGCGCGCATTGCCGATGGCTTCATGCCGTCGGTTCCCGAGGTGTGGGACTACTACCGCGACGAGGTCATGCAACTCGGTCGTCCGGACCCGGGCCCGAGCCCGATCGGACAGAACCGAACGGTCGCGCTCGCGGTGGATGCCGAGTCGGGGTGGGCGCAGATGGAGCCGTTCTTCCTGCACGAGAACAATGCGTACGGCGCCTGGCAGGCCCAGGACGACGTCGCGTCCCCGTACCATTCGGTCGCCGATGGCGCGGCGTTGCGGGCCGCCGGCGACTACGCGGTGTTGACCCCGGAGGAATACGTCGCCGAGCAACAGGCGGCGCCGTTCCCCTTCGCCTTCCTGCATCCGCTGTGCGGGGGGATGCCGATCGACCTGGCCTGGGAGAGTTTGCGACTCTTCGAACGAGAGGTCCTGCCCGCGTGTGCGTGAGTGGGTGGTCAGGATCGGGCCGACGCCCATCCAGAGGGGCGGTTGATCATTCCTGGGTCGGATCGATCGAGACGAGCACCTTGCCGCAGTCCTTCGATCCGTTGAGCGTTGCGAGCGCGTCGTCGAAGTGTTCGAGGGCGAACCGGTGGGTGAGCAGCGTCGAGAAGTCGTGGCGGCCGAGGAGATCGATCGCATCCTCGAATCGCGGTGGGTACTCGATCGAGCCCCGGATGGTGAGTTCCTTCATGAGCAACATCAGGTAACTCGTCGGGACCGCGTTGTAGTGCAGCGCGACCACTGACAGCGTCGCGCCCACGCGTGCGTGATCGATCACGTCGCCGAGCACGCGGTCGGCGCCGGAGGCTTCGATGAACGCACCGGTTGCCGGCGTGGGGCCGAACATGAACGGTGCGGTGCCGTGGGTGTCGGCCAACACCGACCAGAGGTCGCTCGTCGTCGGGTCGACGGCCACGCGAGCGCCGAGTCCGACTGCGAGATCGCGTCGGGTCCCGCTCAGATCGACCGCGACGACGTCGTCGTGCCCGCGATCGACGAGGGTGGCGACGGCAGCGAGCCCGATGGGACCGCACCCGATGACGCAGGTTCCGTCGCCGGGCCGGGTGTCGGCCTGATCGACGGCGTGCATCCCGACGGCGAGGGGTTCGGCGAAGGCCGCGACGTCGAGTGGGACCTGGGCGGGTACCGGGTACAGGCGGTCCCGGTCGGCCTGGGTGACGAGGAGCAGCGGGGTCAACCCGCCCTGGGGTGCGCCGTTGCCGATCCGCCCCAGCTCGTCGTTGCCCGGGAACACGACGACGCGGTCGCCGGTGCGCACCCGCTCGACGTTCGTGCCGACCCAGTCGACGGTGCCGGCAATCTCGTGGCCGAGACACAGGGGCTCCGGGCTCGGACCGCCGGGGCCGCCCATCGCGATGTAGGACAGATCGGTGCCGCAGATCCCGCACGCGGCGACGCGCACGATCGCATCGTCGGGCCCGGGGTCGGGCTCGGGGACATCGTCGACCCGCACGTCGCCGGGTCCGTGGACCTTCACTTGCAGCATGGCGTTCCGTTCTCTGGGTTCGGAAGACGAGGTCGCCGTGGTCGCCGCGGTCGACGCCGAGCGTGGGTGCCGGCCATCACGTCACCTCGCGTCGGATCTGGGGGAACGCGTCGAAGTAGAACGCGAACCGGTCGTACAGGGCCGCCGGCTCGAGGCCGAAGTCGCCCCGCAGGTCGTAGACGATCCGGCCGTCCTTCCCGCGCGGATTCCCGGTGAGATAGGCCTCCAGCTGGGCCTGCGCGTCGTCGGTGAGGCCCGCGAGCGCGACCTCGAGGATGCGGGCGGCCATCGCGAGGTCGTCGGCCATGAACTCGTTGAACTCGACATCGACGCGCTGTGCGGCCGGGATCAGCGCGGCGTCGCGGACCGCGGCGCGCAGCAGCCGTTCGATGCGGTCGACCCAGTACGCCGCGAGCTCGTCGGCCTCGACGCGCACGCGGCGGAGCCGGTCCCCGTAGGCGAGCATCGTGATCGCCGACTGCAGGACCGCGACCGGGTCGCGCAGGGTGAACGCGATCGTCGCGTCGGGGAACGTTTCGAGGAGGGGCCCCAGCTGTTCCAGGTGCTGTGGCGTCTTGAGCACCCAGCGCTTCGGTCCCCGCAGGAAGCTGAGGACCTGGAGCTCGCGGCGAAGGAATCGGTAGTGGGAGCGCTGGTCGAGCTGGAGGTAGTGGTCGCGCCACGCGGGGACCCGCGCGTGCCATTCGAGCGTGTAGGAGCACAGATCGAGGTCGTTCAGCTCGCAGTCCTCCTCGATGCTCCACGGTGGACGGTCGTGCATCAGTGCGGTGAGCGGCGCGACTCCCTTGCCGAGCTCCCAGTCGACGAAGGCGCGCTGGTAGCGCGGGTCGATGCCGTCGCGTCCCGGGCCGTCGCCGAGCACGGGGGTGGGCTCGCGAACCTCCCACCACGGCATCGAACGGAATCGTGCGTCGGCCGCGAGCAGGTTGACGAGGTGCGTCGTCCCCGATCGGGGGAGACCGACCACGATGACCGGCGGCTCGAGTTCGACGTCGAGGGCCTCGGGATAGCGACCCACGAAGTCCTCGAAGCGCAGGCGCGCCTTCAGGAGACCGACGAACCGCTCGGCCAGGATGTGGCGGCCGAGTCCGGACAGGCCGTGGTCGGCTTCGACGGCGGCGACCTGGGCGTGAAGCCGGTCGACGATGCCGGTGTCGCCGAGATGCTTCAGGCCCGTCTCCGTCTCGGCCCGGGCGATGAGCCCGGCCGGGTCGAGATCGACGCGCAGGTTCAGCGCGAACTCGAAGAAGGCTTGTTCCTCGGCCGAGCGCTGCGGCTCCCGCAGATCGGCGATCCGAACCTCACGCACTGACGGCCCGCTTCCGGTCGGTGGCTTCGAATCGGCCCGGGAAGATGTCGTTCAGTTCGCCGGCACCGGAGATCACGGGCACGAGAGCTCGATCTCCGCGACGGTGGCGTCGGGATCGCCCGACCAGTGGGCGACCGCGAAGGTG
>JAENVU010000325.1 GCA_016650415.1 Acidimicrobiia bacterium | reverse complement strand
GACGCCGAACGGGCCGGGACCCGTTTGCGGCGCGTGGGTGGTGCAGTGCTGGGTGTGCTCGTCGACCCGGCGCGACCCGGCCCGGCCGGCGTGACAACGGTCCCCCGAGCCGCCGGAGTCTCGGCGAGCTGAGCACGTGACTCCTTTGGCGCGCCGGTCGCGGGTTCTCCATCTCGCGACGCGCTACCGCCGTGGCGGATCCGAACAGCGGATCCGCGATCTCGTGGCCGCACTGCCGGACGCGGATCACGTGATCGTCGTCGGTGACGATTCCGACCCAGCCTTGGCGGCCAGCCAGCTAACGGTGCCGATCGAAGTGGAACCAACGTTGGTGCGTGCGCCGAACCCCGTGCAGGACATCCGCGCGGTGGCGGCGATCCGCGAGCGGGTACGCCAGTTCGGACCGGATGTCATCGTGACCCATCAATCGAAGGCGGGTGTCGTCGGCCGGCTGGCGGCGCGCCTGACCGGGCGGATTCCGGTCGTCCATTCGCTGTCGATGGCCAACTTCGGTCCCGGGTACGGGCGGGTCGAGAGCGTGGCGTTCCGCACCATCGAACGAATCCTCGCACCGATCACCGCGCGCTACGTCGTGGTGGGTGCCGATCTGGCGCGTCGGTTCGAGGTCGCGGGCGTGGCCTCGGACAAGCTCACGATCGTTCGGTCGGCAGCAACCCTGCCGGCCGAGCGGCCCTCGGTTGTCCCTCCGGTTCCCCGTGTCCCGGAAGGGCGTCCGGTCATCGTGAGCCTGGGCGCGTTGGAGGATCGGAAGCATCCACTGGACCTCCTGCCGTTGCTCGCGCAGGTCCAGGAGTCGGTCCCGGATGCGTTCCTCGCAATCGCGGGCGACGGTCCGCTCCGAGATGCACTGCACGCGGCGGTGTCGGACGCGAGTCTCGATGATTCCGTCGCCGTCTTGGGGTACGTGTCGCCGACCGAGCCGCTGGTGTGGCGCGCCGACGTCGTGGTGCTGTTGAGCGACGCCGAGGGCCTTCCCCAGGTACTGATTCAGGCGGCCGCCGCGGGCATACCGTTCGTCAGCTACGACGTCGACGGCGCGCGCGAGGTCATCGGACTCGGTGCCGATGGCGAGGTGGTCGACCTCGGCGACGTCCAGGAAGCGGCCGCAGGCGTCGTCCGCGCGCTGCGGGCCGGCACGGCCGGGGTGCGCCGGGTCGACGTGTCGTCCTGGAACCCTGCGGTGATCCACGAGCGGTACCGGTCGGTGGTCGACGAGGTCGTCGCGGAGGCCCGTCGTGCCGGCTGAAGTCACTCCCCGCGGCCGTCGCGAGTGGATTCGGTACATGATCCATGCGCCGTTGGCCACGTTGCTGCTCGCGCTGTCGATCGTGCTCGTGTCGTTCCTCTTTCCAAAGATCGGCTCGGACATCGTGCTCACCGACTTGGTGATCGGAGCGACGATCATCGCGTCGATGCTGCACATCGCGCGCTCGGAATGGCTCGCCCGAGATGTGGCACGACAGGTCGCGGTCCCGGTGTTGTTGATCGGGTTGGGCGCGCTCATCGGGTCGCTCTACGCCGGCATCCGACCCTGGATCATCGGCGACCTCGTTCGAGATGTCGCGACGATTCTCGTGTTCCTTTCCGCGATCGACATCTTGCGACGGGGCGGTCCGGTCGCGGTCCGGTTCTGTTATGGCGCCTTGGCAATCTGCATCGTGTTCGCAGCCGTGCAGCTCGCGACGTCCAGTGGCGACGAGCTTCGAGCGAGCGGGACCTTCCCGAACCCGAACGTGGCCGCGAACCTCTTGGCGATGTCGGTGTTGTGCTGGTCGATGGCGCCCTTTCGCTGGGCGATCAAGGGTTCGGTCATGGCCTTCGCCATCGCCGGCCTGCTCTCGGCCGCGTCGTTCGGGTCCATGCTCCAGCTCGGTGCCGGATTTGGCTACCTCGCGCTGACGCATCTCGATCAGGTCCGAACCGTGATGCGAGGGCGACGCATGATCGCCTTGATCCCCGCTCTGTTCATCGTGGTCTTGGCTGTCTTTGCGACGATGCAGATCTCGGCGAGCCAGAACGACAAGAGCGGATTCAACCAAGCCCGATTCGACCGAAGTGGGGGTCTGCGGATCGAGGTGTGGAAGGAAGCATGGCGCAAGGTTCCCGACACGCCGTGGGGTGCCGGCCCGGGTTCGGTACGCGGGCTCGATCTCAACACCTTGGAGACCGAGCTGCATTCGGAGCCGCTGGCCTACCTCGTCGAGCGCGGGGTGATCGGCCTCTTTGGACTCTTCGTGATGTGGTTCGTCCTCCTTCGCCTGGCACCGCCACGATCCGCGGCGCGGGCGATGGTCATTGCCTACATCCTCGGGAGTTTCTTCCGCGAGACCTGGCATTACCGACACTTCTGGTTGTTCCTTCCGCTCGCACTCGTCGCCGCGGAGCAGGCGCGGCGCGCCGAAGGCGTGCGGGAGCTCGAGTACGCGTGAGTGACCCGACCCCTCCACCGAAGACCAGCACCGCCCGTCACGCGCTGGGCGGCATGGTGTGGTCCGGTCTCGGATTCGGATCGCAGGCGGTGGGCCAGTTCCTCGTCGTCATCGTCTTCGCGCGGTACTTGTCCAAGTCCGACAACGGGTTGGTCGGCGCAGCCCTCATCGTCATCGCGTTCGGTCAGCTCTTCACCGAGGCCGGCTTCGGACCGGCCGTGATCCAGCGACAGAACCTCACCGACGAACACGTTCGTACGGCGTTCGCGCTGTCGATGCTCACCGGTGTCGCCATGACTGTCTTGGTGTTCCTCGGGGCACCCCTTGTCGCCAGCTTCTTTCACCAACCGGGCTTCGCCGAGGTCACACAAGGACTCGCGTTCGTCTTTCTGTTGCAGGCGCCCGGCGTGGTGGCCATGGCGATGTTGCAACGCGACCTGGACTTCAAATCGATTGCGATCGCGGAGACCGTCTCGTACTTCTTCGGGTTTGCACTCGTCGGGGTCGTCCTTGCCATCTCCGGCGTCGGCGTGTGGTCGATCGTGGTCGCCCAGTTGGCGCAGGCTGCGCTGCTCACCGGGATCCTCGTGTTTCGGCGCTCGCATCCCCGATCGCTGCGACCTCGACGTGCGGAGTCCAGAGACCTGATCGTCTACGCCGGCGGAATGACTGCGGCACGCGGCTTCAACTTTGCCGCGCTCAACGGTGACAACAGCGTCGTCGGCAATCAGATGGGCTCGGTCGCGCTCGGCGTCTACAAGAACGCGTACGCGCTTGCCGCGTTCCCCGCGCAGATGCTCGGCCAAGTCATGGACCGCGTCATCTTTCCGGTGATCTCGCGGTTCCAAGAGGATCTGGAGCGCGTGGCGAGCGCGTATCTCCGCGGCGTCTCGTTGGTTGCGACCCTCACGTTGCCGGCCTCGGTGTTGGCGGTCTTGCTCGCGCCGGAGATCATCCATCTCTTGCTGGGTGGTGGTCCCAAGTGGGACGACGTCATCCTCCCGTTCCAGATCATGGCGGGTGGGCTGTTGTTCCGGACGAGTTACAAGATCAGCGACTCGCTCGCGCGCGCGATGGGAACCGTGTACCGGCGAGCGTGGCGGCAGGCCGCCTACGCCGTCGGCGTGATCGTCGGTGCTTTGGTCGGGTCACTCTTCGGGCTGGGTTGGGTGGCCGTCGGTGTGACGGGTGCGATCGTCCTCAACTATCTCCTGATGGCCCAGCTCAGCCTGGTCACCGCCCACATCACCTGGGCCCATTTCATCGGTCGCCAGCTGCGCGGTCTGGGGCTGGCGGCGTTGGTGGCCGCCGTCAGCGTGCCGACGGTGCTCTGGTTGCGCTCCCTCGACCTCGGGGGCCAGACGGCCAATCTCGTCGTGTCGGCCGGCGGTGCCCTCAGTGCGGTACTGGTGCTCGGGGTCGCATGGCTGATCCGTCCCGACGCGGTTCTCGGTGACGACGGCCGTTGGATCGTGAATGTCATCCGATCGCGCAAGTCTTCGGCGGAAATGCCGATGGAACTCCGGGCATGATTGGGAGGTGGAAACTGTGAGTTTGGTGATGGAAGTGCTGCGTCGATTCGACGAACGCGGCGTTGCCTACTGCCATTGGAAGAGCAACGACCACCTGGCGGCCGCGATCTCGGCCGATACCGACCTTGACATCCTGGTGGACCCCGCCGCGATCGACGACGTCTACGCGGTGTTCGCGCAGTTGTCCTGCCGGCGGGGGCGCGTCGCGAATGCCCGCAATGACATCGGACTCGAGGACTTTCTCGGCATCGACGATGAATCCGCGCGGATGGTGCATTTCCATGTGCACTACCGGATCCCGGCGGGCGAGCGGCACAACAAGCGGTTCCGACTTCCCTGGGAGCGCACGGTGCTGGAGAGTCGCGTCCTCGACCCGTCAGGCGTGTGGGTCACCGCCCCAGCCGTCGAGGTGGTCCTCCTGTTGACGCGGTACGCCTTGAAGCTCCGGGGCCGCGACATGATTCGCGGGTCGAGCGGTCCGGGCTCGGAGTTGAAGTTCCTGATGGCGCGCGCCGACCGTGCCGATGTGCTCAAGATCAGTGAGCAGCTGCTGGGTGAGCGGGGTCGTCGGGCGGTCGAAGCGTGTCTCGACCAGAGTCCTGGCACCGCACAGCTCTATCGGCTGCGGCGTGTCGTCCTGCGTGCACTCGCGAGCCAGACGAGTTCGCGTGGGCCCGCAGCGTTCTCGCGCCGGATGAACCGCGAAGCTGCGTGGGCAATGCGCGGGATCTCGCGCAAGTTCGTGCCCCGCCCGGTGTTGAAGGGGCGCGGCGGCACCGGCGGAGGACTCATCGTTGCCTTTGTCGGCTGTGACGGGTCCGGCAAGTCGACGATGGTGGGCGAGACCCGCGCGTTCCTCGCGCCCAAGCTCGATGTCTTTCCCATGTATCTGGGTTCCGGCGACGGATCGTCGTCCCTGTTGCGCAAGCCGATGAAGATGGTGCGCGACCTGGTCTTCGGCACCTCGCGCGATCGCTCGACGATCGCCAAGAAAGCCAAGGTCGGGGAAGAGCATCCGTCGGCGATGTCGGGGGCCAAGGCGCTGTGGGCGCTCACTCTCGCGGCCGAGAAGTCGCGCAAGCTTCGCCAGATCATGAAGGCCCGTACGCGCGGGATGGTCGTCATCTGTGACCGCTGGCCCCAGATGCAGTTCCCGGGGGAACTGGACGGCCCGCGCCTGACTCATTGGTCGACCGGCAACGCGATGCAGCGGTGGTTGGCCGCGTACGAACTGCGCCCGTACGACCTCGCCCGCCGGTTCCCTCCCGACATCGTGATCCGGCTGGATGTGGATGTCGAAACGGCGGCGCAACGACGTCCCGAGGACGGCCGCGAGTACCTCGCTCACCGGATCGAGTTGGTGCGCGCGCTGACGTTCGACGGTTCGCTGTTCGGTGCGGTCGAGATCGACGGCACGGAACCACCCGAGAAGGTGCTCACCGAGATCCGCCGCGCGATCTGGTCACGGCTCTAGCGAGCCGCATTCGCGGATGGGCTACGTCGTCGAGTTCTGCGGTCTGCCGGGCTCGGGCAAGTCGACCCTCGCGCGCCACGTCGTCGCCGAACTCCGACTGCGCGGGGTCCCCACGACCGATGTCATGGCACCCCTCGGTCCGGATGCGCGCCGCGCCGATCGGATTCGTCGCAAGGCGAGTGCGGTGGCGGCCGGGTTGCTGGAGCCGGGCGCCGCTCGACTCGTGAACGGCGTGGCGTTTCACAGCGATCAGACCGATCGCCGGGACCAACTCGCTCGTCCCGCCAACCTGTTGGTTGTCCGCCACGTCCTCCGGCGGGCTCGGCGTCGCCGTGGCGTTGCGGTCTTGGACCAAGGTCCGCTCCAGGAATGGTGGTCGGCGGCGCTGCGGGCCGACGCCGATCGTGTCCTGGACTTGGCGCGTCGCGACCCCGGCGAAGCGCCGGATTTGCTGGTGAGAGTCGACACCCCGATTCTGGTGTTGGTCGATCGCCTCGAGGGCCGCGGCGCCCGTCAGAGCCGGCTCGAGGACGGGGACGGCGCGACTCGGACGGCAGAACTCGAGCGGGGCAATACGCTCCTCGACGCCCTCTTTGATCAATTGGTATATTCACCCGGAGTCACTCCCGCAATCTTGCGGGTGGGGGGGCTTGACCAACGTGGTGTGAGCGAGGTCGTCGCCGCGGTGATCGAGGCCAGCGGGTCGGGGGGAGTGCAATGACGGCACGGCGAGCACTGGGGATCATCGGCACCGCCGCGTTCGTGAGCGCCACGGCCAACGCTGAACCACCCTCGGATCTTCAACTACGGCGACGGGATTCGCATCCGTGACAACGCCGACGGGTTCACGATCAACGACGCGTATCTCGGCTACATCCACGACGATTGCATCGAGAACGACCGACTCGTCAGCGGCACCATCAACAACTCGTACCTCGACGGTTGCTACGTCGCGTTCTCGGCTCGACGGTCGGCCGGCGATACGCAGGTAGGCCCGAACAACACCGTGACGATCCGCGATTCACTGGTGCGCCTCCAAGCGATGCCCACCGTGTATTCCGGCACCGCCGGTGGCCATGGCGGGTTCTTCAAGTTGGACGACAACGCGCCGGTGAGTCCGAAGCTCGACATCTCCAACACCATTTTCCGCGCCGACCAGGACACCAACCATCAGAGCCTCAATTTGCCGGCGGGCTATCCGGTGACCTGCTCGAACAACACGATGGTGTGGCTCGGTCCCGGGGCCTTTCCCGGTTCGCTGCCTTCGTGCTTCAACGTGACGACCGACCGATCGGTCTGGGACAGCGCGGCCCGCGCCTGGGATGTCGCCCATCCCGGTGTGATCACCGGGCCCGAGGTCTCCATCGGCGACGCCTCGATCATCGAAGGTTCGGTGGGCACCCGCCTGCTGCGGTTCCCGCTGTCACTCTTGACGGCTCCGGGCGCCGGAAACCCCGTCACGGTCTATTGGACGACCGCGCCGCGAACCGCCGACGCGAGTGATTTCGTCACGACCAAGGGCAAGGTCACGTTCAGCGGTACGCCGGTGTTCAAGATGGTCAGTGCCGTGGTTCGGCCGGATAGCTCGAAGGAGTCCAACGAGTTGATGTACGTCGCGGTGGCCGGCGTCGACGGTGGCGAGAATCACCGCGAACGCGGCACCGGGACGATTGTGAACGATGACCCCGGTTCGGGGATTCGGCTCGCGGTCTCGGACTCGTTGCTGGTGGAGGGCGACGGCGGCAAGCGCACACTCATTGTGCCCATCGCACTGACCGAGAAGGCCGCGGCCGATGTCGTCATCAACTGGTCCACCGTCAGCGGTAGCGCGACCGCCGGGTCCGACTTCACCGCCAAGAGCACGACCACCAAGATCAAGGCGGGCCGGCGGTTCGTCTACCTGTCGATCCCGATCCTGTCCGACACCGTGTCGGAAGGTACGGAGAGCTTCCAAATCGTGGTCAACTCCGCGACCAACGCGACGGTCGTGGACAACACCGGCGTCGTCACCATCCGCGACGACGACTGAGGTCAGGCGGCGGGTTTCCGGCGCGCCGTCGGCGTGAACGCGACCTTCATGCCTTCGTAGCCACTGACGAAGTTCGCGGCCCGGTGGTCCGGCTCATGATCGTCCACGAGGTGGAGGTCGGGCAGCCGATCGAGCAAGACGTCGAACAGCGCGCGGAGTTCGAGACGCGCCAAGGAACTCCCCAGGCAGAAGTGCGTGCCGAACCCGAACGCCACGTGATCGTTCGGGGTGCGCTCGATCTCGAAGGTGTGCGGATCGGCGAAGTGGGCCTCGTCGCGGTTCGCCGATGGGTAGAGCATCAGCAGCTTCTGGCCGGCTTCGATCGTCTTGCCCCCGAACTCCACGGTCCGGGTCGCGGTACGCGCCATGTTCTTGATCGGCGTCACCCAGCGGAGCATCTCCTCGACCGCGGGGACGATGAGCGCTCGATCGGCGCGGAGCCGTTCCCACTGCTGCCGGTCGGTGAGGAGTTGGTACGCCCCGCCCGACATAACGTGGCGGGTGGTCTCGTCACCGCCGATGAGAATCAGCAAGGACTCGTGCAGGACCGACCCGGCGTCCAGCCGATCGCCGTCGACCTCAGCGTGAACGAGAATGCTCATGAGGTCGTCGCGGGGACAGGCCCGGCGATCCTCCATGACCCGATTCGCGTATTCGGAGTAGCCGTTGAACGCCTCACCCGCCGCGAGGAGGAGTTCCATGTCCTCGGTGCCCAAGCCCCTGAGCAGGTCGTCGGACCATCGCAACAGGGTGCCCCGGTCCTCGGGTTCGACGCCGAGTGCGTCCCCGATCATGATCAGTGGTACCCACGCCGCGATGTCCCAGATGAAGTCGCACTCACCCTGCTCGCACACCTCGTCGACGAGGTCGTGAACCAGTGAGTGGATCCCGGGTTCCTGCTCGCGTACACGGTTGGGCGTGAAGCCACGGGCCACGAGTTTGCGGCGCATGCGGTGGTCGGGGTCGTCCATGTCGATCATCATCGGGATCGGACCGGTCTCGGGTCGGATCCCGCCCGCGTTCGAGAAGGTGGCCGGATCGGATTCGATGGCTTTGATGTCGTCGTAGCGGCTGATGCCCCAGACGCCCGAGGACTCGTCGAAGTAGACGGGATCGTGATTCCGCATCCATTGGAGTTCGGAATGGGGATTGCGACCCCAGAACGCGCCGCTGGTGATCGACAGGTCTGGTTCGCGCTCGGTGATCATGGGAGTCCGTCCGGGAGGAGTTCGACGAGGTGCGGGCAATATAGGTTGTCGGCCCGCGAGGCGACGGTGGGGTCCGGAGTGAACGACAAGGTCTACATCCACGAGTTCATCGACATCATCGGGCACAACCGCGCGCGGTACATGCATCACATGACCGCGAACTGGTGTCCCGTCGCTCGTCAGGAACGCAATCAGCTCTGCTTCGGCGTCTGGGCAACGGTCGGGTCTACCGGACGTTGGCCCGAGGTGGTCAACCTGTGGGAACTCGACGGATGGGACGGGCTCGTCGGAAACTTCGAGCACGAGTTCTCGGGTGGCGCGACGCAGGACCCTTCGTTGGCCGAGTGGTGGGCCGCGGCCGCGAGTCTTCGGCGGGGCGGTGTCGATCGCATCGTGGTACCGGCCGTGTGGAGTCCGACGATCGATGAACTCGTGGTCGATGGCGTGCAGGGCGAGGTGTACGCGCATGAGCTCGTCACCGTGAGTCCGGGCCGGGCGGGTGAGTATCTCAATGCCGTCGCCCATGAAGGCGCCGAGGCGTACGAGGATCTCGGGCTCGGGTTGGTGGGAGCGTTCTCGGTGGCGATGCGGTCCGAGGCCGAAGCGATCTTGATCTGGGCGGTTCCGAGTTGGGCCGACTGGGCCGAGTTCGAACAGGCGAGCGTGGGTTCGAACCGATTGTTGGGGTGGAAGGATTCGATCCAGGACTACGGAGCGTTCGTGGAGCGAACCCTGATGGTCGACGCGCCGCTCGCGCCGCTGCGCACCGGGCGCCAGCCCCAGATCGAGGACCGCCGACCACTCGCCGAACTCTGATCCGCCTCCCTCTTCGCCGAAGGCACGGTCCGTTCGCGGCCGGCACCAGCTGAGATCCACGCCCTCGGGGGCAGTATCCTCCGGGTCCGGGGTCGCTAGCTCAACTGGCAGAGCATCGGGCTTTTAACCCGCAGGTTCAGGGTTCAAGTCCCTGGCGACCCACCCGAACCTGTCAGGAGTGTCTGGTTGTGGTCGTGACATCCGCGTACGAACTCGAGCTTCCGTCCTACGAGCCCGAGGGCTTGGATCGCATGGCTCGACTCAAGCTCGTTGCCGAGGTGCGGCGTGGCCACTGG
>JAENVU010000324.1 GCA_016650415.1 Acidimicrobiia bacterium | reverse complement strand
GAGCGGCGTGCGCAGGCGGCCGGCGGCCAGATCGATCGCGCCGTCGTGCGGGTCGACCAACTCCGCGTCGGGAAGCCGCAGCGCCATCGCGTTGATCGTGAAGTCGCGCCGGGACAGATCGGTCTCGATCGAATCGCCGAACGTCACCTCGGGCTTACGGCTCTCGGATCGGTAGACGTCGGAGCGGAAGGTCGTGACCTCGCACGGCACGCCACCGACCTGGGCGCCGACGGTGCCGAATCGCTGGCCTTGGAGCCAGACGTGGTCGGCGATCGGGCGGAGCAGCTCCTCGATCCGATCGGGTCGGGCATCGCTCGCGAAGTCGAACTCGACCGGAACCGAGTCGATCAGCGCGTCGCGGACGCTTCCGCCGACGAGATAACACTCGTGGCCACCCTCGACCAATGCCGACGCGACCCGTTGGACAGGCGAATCGGGCGCGAGCAAAGGCACCAAGCGGGGAGGGACACTCACCCTGCCATTGTGGCCCGCCGTCGCCCGCAGGCCACGACCGGAATCCCCGCGAGCGGGTCAGGCCGAGTGGGCCAGAACCGGCGGGTCCTCGGCGGCGCGGGTGCGCTCCAACTCGAAGTGATCCATCTTGAGGCGCAGGTCGTGAGGGTTGGACGCGCTCGCGAGTGCGTCGCGCCGCGACACGGTGCCGGCACCGTAGAGCGCCAGAAGACTCTGGTCGAAGCTCTGCATCCCGTAGTACCCGCCGTCGGCGATGATCTCGTCGAGTTCATGGGTGGCGGTGCCATCGGCGATCTTGTCGAACACGCGACCCGTCGAGACGAGGACTTCCATCGCCGGGACCCGGCCCTCTTCGTCGGCGCGCGGAACGAGCCGCTGCGACACGATCCCCTTGAGGGCACCGGCGATCGACATCCGCACCTGCTGTTGCTGGTAGGGCGGGAAGAAGTCGATCACGCGGTTGATCGTTTCGGCTGCGCCCATCGTGTGGAGCGTCGAGAAGACCAGGTGACCGGTCTCCGCGGCAGAGAGCGCGGCCCACACGGTCTCGGGGTCGCGCATCTCACCGATCAAGATGACGTCGGGGTCCTGGCGCAGTGCGTGTTTGAGGGCAGAGAGGAAGTCGACGGTGTCGTCACCGACCTCGCGCTGATTGATGATCGAACGCTTGTCGTTGTGCAGGACCTCGATCGGGTCTTCGATCGTCACGATGTGGCGCGCTTGGGTCTCGTTGATGTGATCGATCATCGCCGCGAGTGTGGTGGTCTTCCCCGAACCGGTCGGGCCGGTCACGAGGACGAGGCCGCGATGCTCCTCCGCGAGCCGACGCACCACGGGCGGCAATCCGAGCTGCTCCATGTCCGGGATGCCCGGGAGCACGTGGCGCAGGACCATACCGACGGACCCCCGCTGACGGAACACGTTCACGCGGAACCGGCCCACGCCGTTCAGTGAATAGGCGAAGTCGGCCTCGTTCTGCGCGAGAAACTCCTCCGCCCGAATCTTGGGCATCATCGCGAAGGCGATCCGCTCGGTGTCGGCGGAGTCCACCGTGTCCAAGTCGAAGGGCACCAACTCACCGTCCAGGCGCATGTGCGGTGGCGAGCCCACCTTGATGTGGACATCAGACGCGCCGCGTTCCACGGCGTCGCGCAATACCTGATCCAGGTCGAGCACTCGTCTTCCTCCACATGGCGTCCGGACCCCATGTATCGGCGCTCGATGCCTCCGGCTGAAGGGCGCCGCCGGTTCAGTCCTCGATATGGGTCCAGGTCGATTCCACGACGTCCAGCATTCGACCGCCGGGACCATCTGCGGTCGGCGCCTCGCCCGCCGGAACCGTCGGCGACCCGCCGGCGAGCACCGGCAGGACGGTGCCGACCGAATCACGGAGACCCGTCAAGGAATATCCGCCTTCGAGAAAGGTCACGATCCGGCCCCGCGGGGCCAGTGCCACCAGCCGTTGCGTCACCAGACCGAAGTCGCCCGCGGAGAGCGCGAGACCGGTCAGTGGATCATCACGGTGAGCGTCGAAGCCTGCCGAAATCAGTAGCCAATCCGGGCAAAATCGCTCGAGCGCCGGCGCGACCACCCGGTCGAGGGCGGCGAGATAGACATCGCCGGTCGCCCCCGCCGGCAAGGGGATGTTGCAGGTGGTGCCGAGTCCCGCACCGGTACCGGTCTCGTCGTGACGACCCGTCCCCGGATACAGGGGCCATTCGTGGAACGACACGTAGAGCACGTCAGGATCGGAATAGAACGTCTCCTGCGTGCCATTGCCATGGTGCGCATCGATATCGACGATCGCCACTCGTGCACCCTTGTCCCGCAGTGCGGCCGCCGCGATCGCAACGTTGTTGAGCAGGCAGAATCCCATCGCCTGACCCGGTCGAGCGTGGTGACCAGGTGGCCGAATTGCCAGGAACGCACCCTCCGCGGAGTTCGCGGCGAGGGCGTCGATGGCGGCGAGACCGGATCCCGCCGCGGCGACCGCCGCCGCCCAGGACCGGCGCGAGGTCGGCGTGTCGGCGTCGAGGTGGCGCTCGTTCCGGCAACTCGCCTCCAATGCATCGAGGTGCGCCGCCAGGTGCACGCGCTCGAGTTCGGCACGCGTTGCATTGTGGCGGGCCAACCTGACCAGATCTGATCCGAGGTCGGCGACGGCGATACCCGCCTCGACGGCGACCAACCGCTCGGCGCGCTCGGGATGGCCCACCCCGGTGTCGTGCTCGCCGAAGATCGGATCAACACCCAAGTACAGCACCGCACCGACGGTAGTCCGGCCACCCCGAGACCGCCCCTGCGCGTACGCTGGGCTGCCGATGCCCGAGGACACACTGCGCTGGCCCGGAGGCTGGGTGCGGCTGGGTCCGTGGCGCGGTCGCGACGACGTCGCCCACCTCATGGTCGGGGCGCTCCAACCACCCACTTCCGAGAACGTTGCCCGCTGTCTCGGGTTGCTCCGGCGGAAGGGCTACCGATCGGTCGTCACCAGCGCGTTGGGGCCGGCCGAGTCACTCCCTTTCGTCGACGCCGGGTTCTCGGTGCGCGAACGGCTCCGCCTGCTCTCGCACGATCTCGACTCGATTCCTTCCGTCCGCCACGAATCCCGCCGCGGTCGTGTCGCCGACCAAGCTGCAGTCCTTGCTCTCGATCACCGCTCCTTCCGCCTGTTCTGGCAGTTCGACGAGGACGGCATGGGGAGTGCCCTCGGCGCCACCGCCGCGGTGCGCTACCGCGTGGTGACGGTGGATGGAAACCAGCCCGTCGCCTACGCGATCACCGGGCGGGCGTCGCGCCAGGGTTACCTCCAGCGGATCGCGGTCGACCCCGGTCACCAAGGGCTGGGGATCGGGCGCTCGATCGTTGCCGACGCACTGCGATGGCTCCGACGCCATCGCGCGACCGGTGCCCTGGTCAACACGCAGTGCGACAACGCTCCGGCACTCGCGTTGTACCAGTCCTGCGGATTCTCCGAACTGCCGACCGGACTCTGCGTCATGGGCCGGTCGCTGTGAGGGCGCCCCGCTCACTGGCGATCGCGTTGCTCGCACTCGGCATCGTCATCACGACCGGCGCGGCCAGGGCGCCGGTTGCGCGCGCCGCAGAGACATCGACGATCGACCTCGCCGGGCAGCCGGCGTGGAACACCCTGGGTGACGACGTCAATCTGCAACTCCGGGTTCGGCCCGCCCTGGCGCCGGGACTCGACGTCGTGGCCCAGATCCATGAGACGGTCCAGAGTCGCATCAGCTTCGAACGGACGCTGCGCAACGAACGGCTCGGATCGGTGATCAGCACCCGCACCGCGTCGGCCGCCGAACTCCCGGTCGTCGGTCCCACCCGCGTGCTGACCCTGTCCACCCAGGATCCGAACGCGCCGCGCGACACGAACCGCATCCGATTTTCCATTCCCGGTGGCGGTAACGCCGGCGTGTTCCCCGTCGATGTCCAACTCCGAAACCACGAGTCGGGTGCCGTGGTCGACAGTTTCGTGACCTACCTCGTCATGGTGCGCCAGCGGTCTGCCGACGAGGTGCCGAACGAGCCGCTGCAGGTCGCGTGGGTGTGGCACATCGCCGCATCGCCGCACGCGCTCCCGCCGACCGGACCCTCACCACTCGCCGGCGAGACGGCGCCGAACGGTCGGCTCGACCGGTTGGCCACATCGCTGCGCAGTCTGTCCGAGGTTCCGGTCACCCTCAGTCCGAGCCCGGAAACGGTCGACGAGCTTCGGGCCGCGAGCGCCGACAAGTACGCGGCGAACGTCCTCGCCGCGTTACGAGACGCGTCCGGCGTCGCACCGGTCCTCGCAACCTCGTACGTCCCGGTCAACGGTCCGAGCATGACGAGCGCGGGACTGGGTGTTCCGTTCGCGACCCAGATCGGGGTCGGCCGCACCACCCTCGAGACCGGCCTCAACCGAGCGATCGATCGCACGATCGCCGTCAGCCAACCGCTCGACGAGCCGACCCTTGCCCAGCTCCGCAACGACGGCGGGGCGACGCGGCTCGTCGTCGACCCGAGTGCGCTCGCGCCGGCCGCGCCGGCCGACCAGTTCACCTCCGCGCGTCCCTTCCGGCTCGACACCGCGGCGGCGGGCTCGTTCGACGCCGTGGAATCCAACCCCACCGCCTCGGGGCTGCTCGAACAACGCGGAGCCGACGCGCTCCGAGCCCAGCAGGTACTCGCGAGCCTCTCCGTGATCGCACTGGAACAACCCAACCGCACCCGCGGGGTCGTCCTCGATACGCCGTTGCTCTGGAACCCGTCACCGCCACGTATCGCCACGATCCTCGCCGGGCTCGAAGGCCATCCCCTGCTCCAGGGCTCGACGGTGGCCGGCCTGTTCGAAACGGTCAAGCCCGCAACCGATCGCACCCGGCCCTACGTTCGCACCCTCGCCCCGATCCGACCGCCACCACCACCGGTCACCGAAGCCCAGTACTCGAGTGGACTGCGTCAGGTCGATGCGCTCGGTTCGATGATCGGCAGCCAGGACCCGGTCGTGGTGCGCCTTCGGCACGACCTCTACACGACGGTCGCACAGCGCGTGCCCGGGGTCGGTCCCGACTACGCCGCGGATCGCCTCGCGGCCATCTCTCTGCAGCTGCGGACGGTCACCGGGGCGATCACTGCACCGAGTAGTCGCAGCGTGCAACTCACATCGCGGCGAGCATCGGTGCCCTTGAGTATCGAGAACGCTCTGGATCAGACCGTGCGGGTGCGCATCGCGTTGGCCAGCCAGAAACTGGACTTCCCCGAGGGATCCGATCGGGTCCTGGACCTCCCGCCCGGCAACACCACCACCGTGTTCGACGTCGAGGCGCGGGCGTCGGGCACGTTC
>JAENVU010000323.1 GCA_016650415.1 Acidimicrobiia bacterium | reverse complement strand
GACGCTCCCGAAGTTTCGCGACGGCGGATTCCTCATCGCCCATGCCGGTGGGGGCGCCGGGCTCTTCTCCGGCATCATGGGCGGCTGGGCCAGTGGGAAGATGGGCTCCGACATCGTCACCCGGGAGGTTCGCACATGACCACGCTGCTGGATCCGACGAGCGAGCGCACGCCCGGCACCCGAGAACGCGCGGCCCGGCCGTCGAGTCTCGACGGCCTCACCATCGGCCTGCTCGACATCACGAAAGCTCGCGGCGACGTGTTCCTCGACCGAATCGCCGATGTCCTCACGACCCGAGGTCACACCGTGCTGCGATTCGCCAAGCCGACTTTCACCAAACCTGCGCCCGTCGATCTCCGGCACGAGATCTCGACGAAGTGCGACGTGGTGATCGAGGCGCTCGCCGACTGAGGCTCGTGTACGTCGTGCAGTGTGCACGACATCGTGAACCTCGAAGCGGCCGGCGTTCCCGGCGTTTTCGTTGCCTCGACGGAGTTCATCGACGCGGCCGTCGCGCAATCCCGCGCCTTGGGCGCCGACCCGGCCTCGGTGTTCGTTCCTCACCCGATTCAGGACCGGACCGACGACGAGATGCGCGCCCTCGCCGACGCCGCCATCGACGCGATCGAAGCGGCGGTCACAGCCGGTCGAGGTGGGCAGTAACGTCCCAGCGTGCTCTTCATCCACGAAGTCCATCGCGTGATGGGCGCTCACGAAGACGAGTTCGAGGCCAGCTTCCGGGACGAGTGGATGCCCAAGCTCGGCGAGACCGAGAACGCCCGCCTGCTCTTTTTCCTCCGACTCGCCCACGGCACCGGACGCGCGTACAACTTCATCACGCTGACCGCCGTCGAGGACGGCGCGGCATGGGAACAGTTGGTGTGGCGGCTCCAGCGCGGCGATCTTCGGGATCTCGCGCGGCGCCACGACCAGTTCCGATGGGACGTGACCTCCAAGGTGCTGGCACCCGCCGAGTGGTCGCCGCTCCAGGAGATCGACTTCAACCACGTGCCCACCGACGGGGGTGAGCACGACCTCACGCTGTTCATGGAAGACACCGCCTGGCCGCACGCGGGCAAGCTCGAGGAGTACCTCGACGCCGCGCGCGACAACTACGCGCCGAGCCTCGCCGAGGGTCGCCACGGCGGCCGCTCCCTCCTCGAACTCCAGGCGGTGTTCACCCCGGCCTGGGGTGCCTCGGCCCGCCACCGCGAAGTGGTGTTGTGGCAGCGTGTGACGCGACCGTCCGGCCTCCTCGGGTTGTTGACGTCGGAAGTGCCGGCCGAACACCGGGCGCCCGGCACCTGGATGCACGACGCGCTGCAAGTCCGGGACGATTGGGAGAGCCGCATGCTGCGGACCGTCGCCTGGTCGCCCCTGTTCTGATGCCGGCCGTCTTCGTACACGGCGTTCCCGATACGGACCGGTCGTGGGACGCCCTCCTCCACGCCCTCGATCGCACCGATGTCGTCGGTGTACGACTGCCGGGGTTCGGGGTCGAGACGCCCGCCGGTTGGACTGCGACCAAGGAGGACTACGCCCGGTGGCTCGAGTCCGAGTTGGTGCAGATCGGAGAACCGGTCGACCTCGTCGGTCACGACTGGGGGGCGATACTCGTCCAACGAGTCGCGTCAGTGCGGCCGGACCTCATTCGGACGCTGGCCTGCGGGAGCGGCCCGGTCGACGCGGCGTACGAGTGGCACGCGATGGCCCAGGCCTTTCAGACCCCCGACGTCGGCGAGCAGGTGATCGCCACACTGACGGGCATGAACCCCGACGAACTCGCCGCCGGGATGGCCGCCGCGGGCACACCGGCCGATCTCGCTCCGCTCCAAGCTGCCGACATCGACGCTCGAATGGGCGACTGCATCCTCCGCCTGTACCGATCCGCCGTCACCGTCGGGGCCGAGTGGGAACCGGCGGTCGCGGCGATGCCCGCGCGACCGGCCGTGGTGTTCCACGGTGCCGACGATCCGTTCGTGGACGAAGCCTGTGCGCAACGCATTGCCGATCG
>JAENVU010000322.1 GCA_016650415.1 Acidimicrobiia bacterium | reverse complement strand
GAGGAGTACCTCGGCTTCCATACCCTGCGCGATCCACGCGGAGTTCCAACCGACGTTGCCCGCACCGAGGACGACGACCCGCGCGGGGCGAACGCCGGGCACGCCGCCGAGCAAGACGCCCCGCCCACCCAGTTCGCGCTCAAGGAAGCGCGCACCGACCTGGGTCGCCATCCGGCCCGCCACCTCGCTCATCGGCGCAAGGAGTGGGAGCGCACCGTTGACCTGCACGGTTTCGTAGGCGATGCCGGTCGTTGCGCGCTCCAGGAGCGCGTCGGCAACCGATGGATAGGCGGCCAGATGCAGATACGTGAAAAGCACCAGATCGGGCCGGAGGAATCCGAACTCGGACGCCTGGGGCTCTTTCACCTTGACCACCATGTCCGCTCGACCCCAGAGGTCGGCGGCCGTCGCGACGATGTCGGCACCCGCGGCTCGGTATTCGTCGTCGCCGATCGCGGAATCAGCACCGGCGCCGGTCTCGACGAGGACGGCGACCTCGTGGGCGGCGAGCTCGTGCACACCGTCGGGCGTGATCGCGACCCGGTGTTCGCCCTCTTTGACCTCTCGAGGAACGCCGACGGTGAGCGGGTCTAGGACCATTCCTTCCCGCCTTCCCGACGGTCGGCCCCGGCGACCGAGTGCGATCGGCGGAGGTGTCGGGATGCGTCCGTGAGCGTGGTGCGCAAGATCGACTCGATCTCGTCGAACTGTTGGTCGCCGGCGATGAGCGGGGGTGACAGTTGGACCACAGGATCCCCGCGGTCGTCGGCGCGACAGATCAAACCCGCTTCGAAGAACGCCGGCGACAGGACCCCCCGCAGGATCTCTTCGGACTCCTCGTTCGTGAAGTGCGCCTCGGTCTCGGGGTCGGCAACGAGTTCGAGCGCGAGGAAGTACCCCGCGCCCCGGACATCCCCCACGATGGGGATGTCGCGGAGGCCTTCGATGCGCTCCCGGAACCCGGCTTCGTGCGCCCGGACGTGTGCGAGGGTTCCCTCGCTCTCCATGATTTCGATGTTCTTGAGGCCGACGGCGCAGCTCACGGGGTGTCCACCGAAGGTGATGCCGTGCAGGAAGCTCGACGTTCCGTCGAGGAACGGTTCCGCGAGGTGGTCGCGACAGATGACCGCGCCGAGCGGCGAGTAGCCGCTGGTGAGGCCCTTGGCGCAGGTGATGATGTCGGGGAGGTAGTCGTAGCGCTGCGCGCCGAACCACTCGCCGAGTCGACCGAACGCGCAGATCACCTCGTCCGAGACCAGGAGGACCCCGTACTTGTCGCAGACCTCCCGGACGCGACGGAAGTAGCCCTCGGGTGGAACGAAGCAGCCGCCCGCGTTCTGCACCGGTTCGAGGTAGACCGCGGCAACGGTCTCGGGCCCTTCCCACAGGATGCGATCTTCGATGCCCTCGACGAGCCAGTCGCAGAATGCGACCTCGTCCTGGCCGAGCGGATGGCGATACCGGTTCGTGTTGGGAACGTGGGAGGCGCCCGGGGTCAGCGGTTCGAAGGGCGTTCGGAGCGACGGGATACCGGTGATGGCCAGCGCGCCGAGGGTGGTGCCGTGGTACGCGGTTTCGCGCGAGATCACCTTGTACCGCTGCCCCTCGCCCTTGGCCCGGAAGTATTGCCGGGCCAACTTCCATGCCGATTCGACGGCCTCGGACCCCCCGGTCGTGAAGAACACGCGGTTGAGGTCGCCGGGTGCGAGCTCGGCGAGCTTCGCGGCGAGTTCGATCGCCGGCGGGTGGCCGTAGCTCCAGATCGGGAAGTACTCGAGCGTCTCGGCCTGCGCGGCGGCCGCCTGGGCAAGGTCGTGGCGCCCGTGTCCGAGCTGGACGGTGAAGAGCCCCGAGAGGGCATCGAGGTAGCGCTTGTCGTGCGCGTCCCACAGGTAACAGCCCTCACCGCGGGTCATGATCGGTATCTCTTTGGTGGCGTACGCGCCGAGTCGGGTGAAGTGCATCCAGAGGTGCCGGCGGGCCTTCTCGTTCAGATCGTCGATGTCGTAGTGCGCGGTGTTGCTCATTGGGTACCCCAGGCGTAGGTCTGCTTGAAGAGTTTCAAGTAGGTGAACGATTCGGTGCTGCGGACGCCGGGTATCACGCGCACCCGATCGTTGAGCAAAGCGAGCAGATGCTCGTCGTCTTCGCAGACGACCTCCATCATGAGGTCGAACGAACCACTGACCACGACGACGTAGCTCACCTCGGGGATCTCCGCGATGGCGTCGGCAGTCGCGCGCAGGTCGCCTTCGACCTTGAGGCCGATCATCGCCATCCGACGGAAGCCCAACGTCATGGGGTCGGTCACACCGACGATCTGCACGACTCCGGACTCGATGAGGCGTTGCACGCGCTGACGGACCGCGGCTTCGCTCAGCCCGACCTCGGCGGCCAGCTTCGTGTACGGGAGTCGCCCGTCTTCCTGGAGGGCCTCGACGATGGCCTTGTCGGTATCGTCGATGGTGATCGGTGGGCGTGCCCCGCCCGTCGTCGGTTCGGGTCTGCGGGTCATCACCGTCGATTCTGCTCGCTCATCGTGGCACTGCTTGATCAAGGGATTCCGTTGCCGTATCGGCATTATACGGTGGAATCAGTAGCAGAACCGGACCTTTTCTATGGAAGCCGTGTTTCCAGCCGGTCGGCGGTCTCCCCGACCGTGACGGCGACTCGGTATCCCGCGTCGAGGAGCCACTCGCGATTTCGGCGGTGGAGTTCGGCGCCGGGGTCGAATCGATTGAGCATCACGATCGTCTCGAATCCGGTGAGTGCGTCGGAACAGAGTGCCACCGCATTGATGGTGCCGAGCCCCGCATCCGCGACCAGAAGCGCGTGGGCTGCGCCGAGCCGGCGGGCGAACGCGATGTTGTCGCCGTCGGCCGCGAGCGGCGAGCGGGGACCACCGGCACCCTCGACGAGGCAGGTGGGGGTGACGGTGGTCTCGGCGACGAGGTCGGCGATCGTGAACTCGGGAAGACCGAGACTGGCGGCCGCCATCGGTGGTGCCATCGGCAGTTCGTACCACCGGTGAACAGGACAGACATCGGTCGGCGCTTCGCCACTCGCGGCGGCGAGGAGTTCGGCGTCGGTGTGTCCCCGCTCGGCGGGAGCGAAGGACTGCGCGGGCTTGCGGGCGTGAACTGTGTGCCCGCGTCGGCGCAGTTCGGTGATCAGGCGTGCCAGCACCCACGTCTTGCCGACGTCGGTCCCGGTTCCGGTGATGAAGACGGGGGTCACGACGTGGGTTCCCCCGCGATCTCGTCGAGTGCGGCCCGTAGCCGGCGGACCTGGTCGAGCGAGTGCGCGGCGGAGATCGCGACGCGCAGGCGCGAGGTGCCCGGCGCGACGGTGGGTGGCCGAATCGCCGGGACGAGGAGGCCGTGGGTGAGGAGCGCGGCGGCGGCGGCCACGGCGCGGTCCTCGGAACCACACATGATGGGGATGATCGGTGATGGGTGGCCTTCGCGCACCTGATCGACGTTGCTCCGCAGGCGCGCCCGCAGGTCGTCGCCTTCGGGACTCGTCACGATCATGACCGCGGCGAGCGCGGCGGCAGTGTCGGCGGGCGTGGGGGCGGTGGTGAAGATGTAGGAACGCGCCCGGTTGATGACGAGGTCGGTCATCGATCGCGGGCCGGTGACGAACCCGCCGAGCGAGCCGAGGGTTTTCGACAGGGTGCCCACGCGCAGCACCCGGGCATGGGTATCGAGGTCGAGATCGGGTCCGAGGACGGCGTGCGCCTCGTCGAAGACCATCAGTGCACCGTGGTGGTCTGCGAGCGCGAGCAACCCCGCGGTATCGGCGAGGTCGCCGTCCATCGAGAACACGGTGTCCGACACGATGACGACGCGCCGGCCGCGGGCGCGTTCCCGGATGACGGCTTCGAGGGCACCGAGGTCGCGGTGCGGGTAGATCGCAATCTCGGCGTGCGACAGCCGGGCCCCGTCGATGATCGACGCGTGATTCAGCTCGTCGGAACAGAGCAACACATCGGGGCCGGCGAAGGATGTGATGACGCCGAGGTTTGCCGCGAACCCCGTGGGAAAGAGCACGGCAGTCTCGGCCTGTTTCCACCGCGCGAGGGCCTGTTCGAGTTCCGAATGCACCGGACGGCTGCCGACGATCAGCCGCGCGGCCCCCGATCCCGCACCCCAACGATCGAGGGCCTCGTGGGCGGCGGTGATGACCGCGGGATGCTGGGTGAGTCCGAGATAGTCGTTTCCGGCGAAGTGCACCACGGCGCGCCCGTCGGCCGTCAGGGTCCCCGCCGGTCCCGCGGCATCGAGATCGCGCGGTGCCCGCCATTGGCCCGCGGCACGGATGCGGTCGGTCTGGGTCTCGACCCAGGTGTCCCAGTCGGCGTCGCTCATGGTTCCAGGTCGGCGATCGATTCATGGACGGCGCGCACCGTGGTGTGGAGCTCCTCGGACGTGATCGTCAGTGGAGGCATGAGGATCACCGTGTCGCCGATCGGGCGGACGAGTACCCCCCGCTCGACGGCCCCGGCGCTCGCGCGCCGGCCCCACCGCAGACCATCGCGCGGGGGCGCGAGATCGATACCGCTCATCAGCCCGCGGACGCGGGTGTCCTTGACCTGGCTGAGCGGAGCGATGCGATCGTCGAGGAGTTGCTCGAGTTCCTCGGAGCGTTCCCGCACGTTCGCGAGAACGTCCCACGCGTCGATGAGTTCGAGGTGGCGGAGCGCGACCGCGGCCGCGAGCGCGTTCCCGCTGTAGGAGTGGCCGTGGTACAGCGTCTTCTCCGAGAGGTCGGGGCCGAGAAACGCGTCGAAGACGTCGCCGCTCGCGGCGGTGACGGACATCGGCAGGTACCCCGCGGTCATGCCCTTGCCGAGGCAGAGAAGGTCGGGACGAATGCCGGCGAGTTCACTCGCGAACAAGGTGCCGGTACGCCCGAATCCCGTCGCGATCTCGTCACAGATGAGGAGCACGTCGTGTTCCTTGCACGTGGCCGCGAGCCGAGCCACGTCGGTGGGATCGCACATCTGCATGCCCGATGCGCCCTGCACCAGCGGTTCGATGATCGCCGCGGCCAGTTCGGTCGGGTGATCGGCGATCATTTGACACGCGACGTCGAAACAGGCCGGATCGGCGAACTCGGGCGCACGCAGCACCGGGAAGCGCAGCGGATCGAAGATGCTGGTGCCGAAGCCGCCGCCGCCGAGAGAGAGCGCGCCGATCGTGTCGCCGTGGTACGCACCACCGAAACCGAGGAAGGTGTTCCTCCCGGTGACGCCGCGGTTGACCCAGTACTGGAACGCGATCTTCAGGGCCTGTTCGACGGCGCTCGCGCCGTCCGACGCGTAGAGGAAGTGGGGATCGTCGACCGGCACCACCCGGGCGAGTGCTTCGGAGAGTTCCACGACGATCGTATTGCCGTTGCCGAGCATCGTCGTGTGGGCGCCGCGTTGGAGTTGGGCGACGAGGGCATCGTCGAGTTCGGGAACCCGATGGCCGAGGGTCGTGACCCACAGCGACGAGATGGCGTCGAGGTAGCGGCGACCTTCGGTGTCGATCACGTACCGGCCGTCGGTGCGGTCGACGACGATCGGCGAGTTCTCGGTGTAGGAGTCCATCTGCGTGAACCCGTGCCAGACGACGTTCGCGTCGCGCTGTGCCCACTCGTCGTTGCTCACGTCATGTCTTCCTGCACGGCCCGGATGCTAGGACGCAGTCACACCGGCGTTTGGCGTCGGGTGCGGCGCAGGGGCACGTGACGCGCCAAACGTTGGTGGTTGGGTGGACGGTCGTGCGTTCAGGTGGCGGCGAGGGTGACGCAGAAGTCGTTGAACTGCTCGACGTAGCGGTCGATGTCGGCGTCGGTGTGCTGGACCGACAACGTCCACTGCTCCTCGTCGCCGGGCGTCATGAAGATTCCGCGGTTCATCGCCCAGGGGTAGGACGCGAGGTACAGCTCCGGGTTCGTCTCCAGAAAGTCGCGGTAGTTGCGCAGCGGAGTCGGCCGGTACGACACGCATCCCTTGGCACCGAGATCGACGGCGTGGCCGGGGATGCCGTTCTCGTCCATGGCCTTCGCGCAGCCGGTCGCGAGCCGCGTGCCGATGGACGCGAGGTAGTCGTACGCGTCGCGCGTCAAGACCTCGGTGAGCGTCGCGATGCCCGCGGCGGCGATCAACGGGTTCCCGTTGAACGTTCCTTGCTGGGCCGCACCGGAGTCGATGGCCGCCATGACGTCGGCGCGCCCGCCGAAGGCTGCGCCGGGTGTGCCACCACAGATCGCCTTGGCCCAACACGCCAAGTCGGGCTGCACGCCGTAGCGCTCGGCCGCCCCGCCGTACGCGACGGTCGCGCCGCTCTTGACCTCGTCGAAGATCAGGAGTGCGCCGTGCTGGTGCAGGAGGTCCTTCAACCCTTGGAGGTAGCCCGGTTCGGGTTGGCAGATCCCGATGTTCATCATCACGGGCTCGAGGATGAGACACGCGATCTCGTTGCCTCGCTCGGCGAGGAGCGCCCGCAGCATTTCGAGATCGTTGAACGGGACCACGTGCGTGTACTCGGACATGACCGCGGGGATCCCCGTCGACATCGGCGTGGTCGACGGAGCGTCGCGACCGCCGATGAGGTCCGATCCCGGCACGACCGAGAACATGACCGGGTCGTGGTGGCCGTGGTACGAGCCCTCGACCTTCACGATGTGCTCGCGACCGGTGGCCGCACGGGCCACTCGGATTGCGCTCATGGTGGCTTCGGTGCCGGAGTTGATGAACCGCACCGACTCGGCGCCGAACCGCTCGCAGATGACCTCCGCGAATCGCACGGTCGCCTCGGTGGGCGCGGCGAAGTGGGTTCCGGTGCGCGCCGCGTGCTCGATGGCTTCGGTCACCTTCGGGTGGGCGTGGCCGACCACCATGCACCCGAACCCGTTGTGGAAGTCGAGGTACTCGTTGCCGTCGACGTCGATGACGGTGCTGCCCTTGCCCTCGCGCACGTAGACGGGATACGGGTCCCAGGCCTGGAACGACGAGCCCACGCCCATCGGCATGTGCCGAACCGCCCGCTCGAACATGGCCTTGGAACCTGGAGTGCGCGTCCAGAGGCGATCGTTCTCGGCCGCGGCGATGATGCCGGCCCTGGTGGTGAGTGCATCGGTCATCTCTTCCGCTCCTACGCCTTCGGCGTGGGCCGCTCGGGCCACGCTTCGCTGGTCGCTCGGCTGGGATCTCGGTGGGGTCTCGCTTCGCTCATGTCCTCTGTCCTCAGTGTTTGATCATGATGTGCTTGAGCTCGGTGTAGTGCTCGATCGCGTAGATCGACATGTCCTTGCCGTACCCCGATTGCTTGTACCCACCGTGGGGCATCTCGGAGGTGATCGGGATGTGGTCGTTCACCCACACGCAGCCGAAGTCGAGGGCCGCGGTCATCCGCATCGCCCGGCCGACGTCGGAAGTCCACACGCTGGCGGAGAGTCCGTAGTCGACATCGTTGGCCCAGGCGAGGGCTTGCTCATCGTCGGAGAACCGCTGGACGGTCACGACCGGACCGAACACTTCGCGTTGCACGATTTCGGAATCCTGCGCCGGGTTGACGACGACCGACGGTGCGTAGAAATACCCAGGTCGGTCCAGCGCCGATCCGCCCACGGTGATCTCGGCGCCGGCCTCGCCGGCCCGGCTCACCATGCCACTGACCTTCTCCAGTTGCCTCGCCGAGATGACCGGGCCCATCGCGGTGTCGGCCGCGAACGGATCGCCGGTGACGATGTTGCCGACGGATTCGGTCAGCCCGCTCACCAGAGCATCGAAGACTTTCGGGCCCGCCATCAGGCGGCACGGGGCGGTGCAGTCCTGGCCCGAGTTGTAATACGCCATGTCGGTCAGGCACTCGACGGCGGCATCGATGTCGGCGTCGTCGAAGATGATCACCGGGGCTTTCCCCCCGAGTTCGAGGTGGACGCGTTTGAGCGTCTCGGCGGCAGTACGGGCGATGACCTTGCCGGTCTCGACGCTGCCGGTGAGCGACACCATTGCGACGTCGGGGTGACGAACCAACGCGTCGCCCGCGGACTTGCCGTCGCCGGTGACGACATTGAGCACTCCTTTGGGGAGGATGTCGGCGGTGATCTCGGCCAGCCGCAACGCGGTCATCGGCGTGAGCTCGGACGGCTTGAGTACGACCGTGTTGCCGGCCGCGAGCGCCGGCCCGAGCTTCCAGGTGGCCATGTTGATCGGGTAGTTCCACGGTGCAATCGAGCCGATCACGCCGAGCGGATCCCGTCGGAGATACGAGGTGTGCTCCTCGATGTACTCGCCGGCGGCGCGCCCTTCGAGGAACCGCGCGCCTCCGGCGAAGAACCGCCAGTTGTCGAGCGTGAGGTCCATCTCGAACTCGATCATCCCGGCGGGTTTGCCGCAGTTCTCCATCTCGAGCCGCTTGATCGTGTCGAGGTCGGCCTCGATGGCGTCGGCGACCGCGTAGAGGGCTTCGCTGCGGGCTCGCGGCGTGAGGGTGCGCCAACCCGCGTACGCCTCCTTGGCCGCGGCGACGGCAGCGTCGACATCGACCGCATCGGAGGCCGGGACACTCGTGATGACCTCTCCCGTCGCGGGATTCAGCACCTCGTCGGTCGCGCCGCCGGCAGCATCCACCCACGCGCCCCCGATGTAGTTCTGGTTCCTCATCCCGTTGCTCCTGTCGTCGATTCGTTGCGCCGGGCTGATGTCCCGGGTCCCGCCGTATGGACGTGCATCGACCACGATAATGCGTTGTCACGGAGCCTTCATGCAAGGGAATCCGTCGACAAGTCAGATTGTCGAAACGAATTCCATTTCGGGGATTCCTTGCATTGACTGGTTCCGGTGACCCAAACTCAGGGCTCACCACACCGAGCAGCTGGGAGTCTTCGAGGCGTGACCGACGACACCGTCATTGCGATCGAACACGTGACCAAGCGCTTCGGGTCTTTCGTCGCCGTCGAGGATGCCCACTTCGGCATCAAACGCGGCGAGTTCTTCTCCATGCTCGGCCCGTCCGGGTGTGGCAAGACCACGACCCTCCGGATGATCGCGGGCTTCGAGCAGCCGACGACCGGGGCGATCCGCCTCGAAGGCGACGACGTCTCCCGGATCCCGCCCTACCAGCGCAACGTCAACACGGTCTTCCAGCAGTACGCGCTGTTCCCGCACATGTCGGTCAGCGCCAATGTGGCCTTCGGGCTGCAGTCGAAGAAGGTGCCGAAGTCCGAGATCGCGGGTCGGGTCGCCGAGATGCTCGGCGTGGTCCGCCTGGCCGACTTCGGAAACCGCAAGCCGGCGCAGCTCTCGGGTGGCCAGCAGCAGCGCGTCGCGCTGGCCCGGGCGCTCGTCAACTATCCGAGCGCATTGCTGCTCGACGAACCGCTCGGTGCCCTGGACTTGAAACTGCGCCAGACGATGCAACTCGAGCTGAAGCGCATTCAGCGCGAGGTCGGAATCACGTTCGTCTTCGTGACGCACGACCAGGAAGAAGCGCTCACGATGAGTGATCGCATCGCGGTGATGAGCGAGGGTCAGGTCGAACAGATCGGGACGCCCGAGGAGATCTACCACCAGCCCGCGTCGGAGTTCGTGGCCGGATTCATCGGGATGGCGAACCTCTTGCCCGCAACGATCGACGCCGCCGCCGGTGATCGGGGCACCGCGCGACTTTCCGACGGCACGGTGGTGGAAGCTGCGGCCACGGAGGGACTCTCGGTGGGGGACCCCGCGACCTTCATGATCCGACCCGAACGGATGCATCTCGCGGTGGGGACCGACGCGGGCCTGGTGACGGAGGTCGTCGACCTCGTCTTCCAGGGCCCGCTCATACGATTCGAGCTCCGTGCTGCCGACGGTTCCCTGCTCGTCGCACACGTAGGTCCCGACGACGACCTGCCGCTCTTGCGGCCCGGCGATCACGTGCAAGTGACATGGGAGACCGACGGGGGCCGATTGCTCCGTCGCCAAGAAAGAGTGTCGGTGGCAGCCGCCGCCGACTTCGACTGAGTAGGGGAGGAATTCACGATGACTGACCAGGATGCCCGACGCCGGGCCGAAGCAGTTCGCATGGCCCACGACGCACTGTCGCGACGCGGATTCTTGGGCCGTTCGGCGGCCCTCTTCGGTGGCGCCGTCGTCGCCCCCGCAGTGTTGGCCGCGTGCGGGTCGAGCAGCGGCTCGAAGGGCGGGAGCGGCGGGAACGACAAGTCGGTCGCGATCTCGAACTGGACGAGTTACATCAGCAACCAGTCCAAGAAGGATTTCACCAAGGACACCGGGATCAAGCTCACCTATACCGAAGACATCAACGACAACAACGAGTACTTCGCCAAGATCCGACCGAATCTCAGCCGGGACCGCAGCATCGGCCGTGACGGGTTCGTGCTGACCGACTGGATGGCGAACCGCATGATCAACCAGGTCAAGTGGGTGAGCAAGCTCGACGCCGCGCAGTTCCCGAACAAGAAGAACCTCCGCGCCGCGCTGCAGCACCCGGGCTTCGATCCTGACCGCCTGTACAGCGCGCCGTGGGCAACGGGCGTGGCCGGAATCGCCTACAACATTGCCTCGACCGGGAAAGAGGTCAAGACGATCGAGGACTTCTTTGCCGCCAACGGCACGAAGACGGTGCTGAGTGAGATGCGGGACACGATCGGTCTGATGATGTTGGCCGACGGCAAGGACATCACGAAGCCGACCTTCGCCGATGCGGAGCCCGCCTTCAACCGCTTGGAGAAGGCCCTTTCGGACGGCACGCTCGCCGGGACGAACGGCAATGAGTACGTGAACGACCTGGGCGCGGGCAACTTGGCGGCCGCGTTCGCGTGGTCGGGTGACGTGGCCCAGATTTCGAAGGACAACCCGGATATCCGGTTCGCGGTCCCCGAGTCCGGCGGAACCCTCTGGTCCGACAACTTCTTGATCCCGTACACGTCGGACAAGCCCGATCTCGGCACTGACTTCATCAACTTCTTCTACGACCCGAAGAACGCGGCGGTTCTCACGGCGGAGATCCAGTACATCTCGCCGGTCGATGGGGTGGACGCCGAGCTCACGAAGCTCGGTGGTGACGCCGCCAAGCTGGTGGACAACCCGCTGGTGGTCCCGACCGACGAGTTCCTCGCGCAGCTGTCGATCTTCGGCGTGCTCGACGAGACGGCCGAGGAGAAGTTCGACAAGCGTTTCGCCGAAGTGACCGGCGCGGGCTAAACCGTCGGTGCTCGAACGGGACGATCAAGGTCGCAAGGTCGCGCAGCGGGCGCCATGGTTCCTGCTCGCGCCGGGCCTGTTGTTCCTCGTCGCGTTCTTCTTCTTTCCCCTCTACTCGTTGGGGCGAATGGCCCTGTCGTCGCGTACGAGCCGTTTCGCGGAGCCGGCGTTCTCGTGGGAGTGGTCCAACTTCAACAATGCCTTCTCGAAGTACGGAGACCAGTTCGGACGGTCGTTCCTCTATGCCGCGTTGGCGACACTGCTCTCGCTGGTGATCGCCTATCCCCTTGCCTATGTCATCGCGTTCCGCGGCGGCCGATTCAAGAATGTGCTGCTTGGCCTGGTCGTCGTCCCGTTCTTCACGAACTTCCTGATCCGAACTCTCGCCTGGAAGACGATCCTCGGAGATCAGGGGACGGTCGTGGGGTTCTTTCGGGACGTCGGGCTGCTCAGTAGTTCGGGCACGCTCCTGCGAACCCCCTTGGCGGTGGTCGGCGGGCTGACCTACAACTTCCTACCGTTCATGGTGCTGCCGATCTACGTGGCGTTGGAGAAGATCGACGCGCGCCTCGTCGATGCGGCGCGCGATCTGTATTCGAATACGTGGCGAGCGTTCCGCAAGGTCGTCTTCCCACTGTCGCTTCCGGGGGTCTTCGCCGGGAGCCTGCTGGTGTTCATCCCCGCGGCGGGCGACTTCGTCAACGCCTATTACCTGGGCAACGCGCAGACGTCGATGATCGGGAGCGTGGTGCAGAACCAGTTCCTCGTACAGTCCGACTATCCGGTCGCCGCCGCGTTGTCGTTCGTCTTCATGGCCATCGTGATGGTGATCGTGATCGGATACGCGCGGGTGCTCGGTACTGAGGACATCGCGTGAGCGCG
>JAENVU010000321.1 GCA_016650415.1 Acidimicrobiia bacterium | reverse complement strand
CCCTTCTCGATGAGTTGCTGGATCCGGCCGTACTGGGTTTCCGATATGACCGGGCCGATGTTGATGCCCTCGGCGCGCGGGTCTCCGACCACGATGCTCTTCGCAGCGGTGGCCGCGATGGCAGCCGCCTCGTCCATCCGCGCTGCGGGAACGAGCATGCGCGTGGGCGCGTTGCACGACTGTCCCGAGTTGGTGCACATCCCGGCCATGTCCCGGGAGATCACTTCGGCGAAGTCGGCATCGTCGAGGACGATGTTGGCCGACTTGCCACCGAGTTCCTGCGCGACGCGCTTGACCGACGGCGCGGCGGCGCGAGCCACCTCGACACCGGCACGCGTCGAACCCGTGAACGACACCATGTCGACATCCGGGTGTGCCGCGATCGGAGCGCCGACGTTGACGCCGTCACCGTTGACCAGGTTGAAGACTCCAGCCGGCACGCCGGCCGCGTCCAGGATCTCCGCGAACAGGATCGCGTTCAGCGGTGCGACCTCGGATGGCTTGAGCACCATCGTGCACCCGGCGGCGATCGCGGGCGCCACCTTGCAGGCGATCTGGTTCAGCGGCCAGTTCCACGGTGTGATCATTCCGCAGACGCCGATCGGCTCCCGGGCGACGAGGGTGGTGCCCATCGTGCTTTCGAACTCGAAGTCCGCGAGCACCGCTCGGGCCGTTGCCAGGTGACCCAGACCGGAGGGCACCTGTGCGACCTGGGCCAGCCACAACGGTGCGCCGACCTCCTGGCTGAGGATGTCCGCCAACTCCTCCATGCGTCCCGCGTAGACGCCGATGATGCTGTCGAGGAGCGCGAGCCGCTCGTCCTTGGTCGTGAGCGAGAACGTCGCGAACGCGGCCTTGGCCGCGGCCACCGCGGCATCGACGTCGTCGGCGCCGCCCATCGCGATCGACGTGATCGGCTGTTCCGTGGCCGGGTTGATCACCGCGAGGGTGTCGCTGGTGAGCGGCGCGACCCACTGACCGTTGATGTAGAACTGCTGCGCGTGGTCCAAGGGGTGCTCCTTCAGCGAGCCCGACGATGCGGGGAACCGGTCGACGACCGACCCGGCACGATAGGTGACGACGAGGAGGTGCCGGGCCGGCACCCGCAGGCCCGCGTTCAGGAACGCCGGTCGCCGGCGCAGCAACGCACGGTGCCTGCGGCCGGATCGACCTCGACCATCTCACCGTCTCGCACCGCGTCCAGCAGACCCGTGACGCCGACGATCGCCGGGATTCCGAACTCCCGCGCGACGATCGCCGTGTGGCTCATCACCCCGCCTTCCTGGACCGCGATCGCGCCGACCAGATCCAGGACGCTGTTGAAGGACGGGCTGGTGAAGGGCGCAATGAGCACGTCTCCCGGCTCGATGCGCTCGAACCCTTCCGGTCCCGCGAGGACACAGGCCCGACCGGTGTACGTACCCGATCCGATACCGACCCCACTGAGCGGGGCCGAGGATGCCTCGCCTTCCATCGACGCGATGATCGCCATGACCGCGGCGGTCGCGCGTGCCATACCGGCGGGCAAGACGGCGAACGGCGGCGGCTCCTCGTCCGGACCGAGGTGGTCGGGTGGATCCAGTGAGAGTTGGAACTCCCGCAGGGTCGACCGGTCGTCGACCTCGGCGACAGTCGGCCCCGGTTCACCACGGAGGAGCGCGGCCACTTCCGAGGGGGTCAGGCAGATCACGGAGTCGGGATTGGTGAGCCGCCCTGACGCAACGAGCCGCCGACCGGCTTCGAGGAGCGCCCGCCGGGTGAGTCCGACCGGCCAGTTGAGTCGTACCCCCGCGCTGTCGTCACGTTGGCTCAACCCGTAGCGCGCATCGGCCAACAGTTCGTCGAACCGGGCCCGCTCGGCGACGGGCACCCCATCGCGGATCGCGTTCGGGTCGGCCACCGGCGATTCCGAGTCGGGAGGGGCCAGGTTCGTGAGGATGGCAAGTTGCAGCGCCGGCTGCTCGACCAACGTCGGACAGTCGACGTCGTCGCTGTTGAGCGCTCGCCAACCGTGCAGATCGAGCCACGCGTCGACCGCGGCGGCGACCGTCGACGACAACGAACGGACGGCGTCGACCGAGGTCGGGGCGGTCGCGGCGTTCGCGACCGCGTCGGCCACGGGTGCGAGGAGCGCGCGGGTCTCAACCGTGAGCGGTGACGCCCCGGCGAGCAGGGGTGCGACCTCGCTCGCCGGAATCCCCCATCCGGCGCAGTGAGCGAGGAGATCCCCGACCGGGATGATGTCGCCTCCGTGGGTCTCGAACCCGACGACGAACTGCTCGGCCAGATGCCCGGCAAGCGCTTCGATGTGATCGGCGAGCTCGGAATCGGAAGCGGTCGCGACGTCCACGGCCTGGAACTCCCGGTTCCGGGTAATGAGCGCATCACGACCGCCACCGAACCAGCGATCGACGTCGGTACGCCAGAGCTCAGTGTCCCAGGCCGCCTGCGCGGTCTTGGCCCGCCGCCGCAACTCCGGGTGCACCCGGGCGAGGAGCCACATCACCGGCGCAGGCGGGCTGGGCCGCGTCTTGGACCCTTCCCCGACCGGCACCGGCCGCGCGTACATATAGCCGTGGACCAGGCCGGCGCGCATGGTCTGGAGCGGAAGCCCGAAGCGCCGGGTGAAGCGTTCGAAGCCCTCGGTGAAGCCGTCGGTCGCCAGTTCGCTCATGAAGACCGAGGTCGGCCGCCGACCGTGGTGGGTCGTGTCCAACATCCACGAGCCAGGCCCGGGAGCCTCGAAGGTGCTGGTCATCTGGTCCTCCGAACTATTGTTGACAGTATCTCTGTTGCGAATATTGGCAGTATGTATTGATGACAGTGCTACTGTCAAGCGATGGCCGAGAAGCGTTCGTACCGCAGTCCGCTCCGCAAGGCCCAGGCCGGCCAGACCCGCGAGCTGATTCTCGCATCCGTGTGCGAACTCGCCAGCGCGGGGCACATCGACGATCTCTCGATGCGTCAGCTCGCCGACTCGGCCGGTGTGTCGGAGCGGACGATCTACCGCTACTTCCCCGACCGACAGGCCCTGCTCAACGGGCTCACCGACTGGTTGAGCGAGCGGATGGGCACCGGGCCACTCGAATCCACGGTGACCACGATCGACGAGCTAGCCGAGATCGTGCCCGAGGTGTTCGGACGGTTCGACGCCGAGGCCCAGATGGCCCGCGCCGCGATGTTGGTCGGCCCCGACCCCGCGAACCCCACCGAGGACGCGCGGCGGCGATCCGAGATGATGAGCGAGCTCATCACGGCGTCGTTTCCTGATCTGACCGAGGCCGAGCGACACGGCCTGCTCGCGCTGGTGCGGTCACTCGTGAACTCGGGGACGTGGTGGCGGATGCGCGAGGAGTTCGGTCTCACGGGCCGGGACTCCGGCGCGCTGGTCGGCTGGATGTTGAAAACCGCCTTCACCGAGGTGCGCCGCACCGGCACCGTCGGAAGAATGGGCGCCGCTCCGACCTAGCCTGCGCTCGGTGATCCTGATCGACGCACAAGGCCTGCGGGCGACCCGGCCGAACCGTCCGCTCTTCACGGATCTCTCGTTGACCCTCAGCGACGGCGACCGGATCGGTGTCGTCGGGCTCAACGGCTGCGGCAAGAGCACGTTGCTCAGCATGCTGAGCGGCGAGCGCGAGCCCGAAGCCGGTGTCGTGCGGCGCGGACGGGGCACGCGCATCGGCGTGTTGGCGCAGTTGCCGGTCCTTCCTCCCGGCCGCGTGCGTTCCGTGGTGTGCGACGGTCTCGACGGCCAGGAGTGGCAGGGCGAGGCCATGCTCGACCGCCTCGGCATGGCCGGCATGCTCGACGCACCGACCGACGAACTCTCCGGCGGTCAGAAGAAGCGCGTCGCCCTGGCTGCGCTCCTGGCACGCGAGTGGGACGCGCTGATCCTCGACGAACCGACCAACCATCTCGATCTCGATGCCATCGCATTCCTCGAAACGTGGTTGGCGGAGTTCACCGGTGGCCTGCTCCTGGTGACCCACGACCGTCACGTGCTCGACCGGGTGACCACCAAAGTGCTCGAGATCGACCGGGGCGCGGGCTACATCCACGTGCCGGCGAACCGCACGGCCGGCTCCGGCTACGCCGCGTACCTGGCCGCCCGGATCGAACGGGAGGAGCAGGCCGCCGCGGCGGAGCAGACCCGCAAGAACCTGGCCCGGCGCGAGCTGGCGTGGCTCCGACGCGGTGCGCCCGCGCGATCCACCAAACCGAAGGCCCGGGTCGACGCGGCCAAGGCGCTCATCGAACGCGGCCCTCAAGCGAGCGCGCGCACGGGCGACATCGGTCTCGCGTTGGGCAGCTCGCGGCTCGGGTCCCGCGGCGTCGAACTCCACGACGTGGACTTCTCCTGGCCCGGCGCGGAGTCGCGGCTCGTTCTCGACGGAATCAGTCACATGTTCGAGCCCGGAGATCGCGTCGGAATCGTCGGTGCCAACGGCGTCGGCAAGAGCACGCTGCTCGATCTGATCGCCGGTCGGCTGGAACCGACGCGGGGAGCGGTCGACACCGGCGCCACGGTCAAGATCGGCTACTACGACCAACTCGGACGCGAGCTCGATCCGAACCAGCGGGTCCGGGACGCCGTCGCGGGCGACAAGGGTGCACCGTCGATCGCCGACGGGAAGCTGATGCGCCAGTTCTGGTTCGACGACGACACGCAGATGGCCCCGATCGGCACCCTTTCGGGCGGCGAGCGGCGACGCCTCCAACTCCTGCTGACGCTCGTCGAGCAACCGAACGTGCTGCTCCTCGACGAACCGACGAACGACCTCGATCTCGACACGCTGCGCGCACTCGAGGAGTTCCTCGACGATTGGCCCGGCATCGTCGTGGTCGTCAGCCACGACCGGGTGTTCCTCGACCGCACGGTGGAGGAGGTCCTCGCGATCGACGGGCGCGGCCACGCAGCCGTCGTTCCCGGCGGTGTGACCGGATGGCTCGCCCACCGCACGCAGCCGACATCGGTTGCGGCCCCGCGAGCTCGGAGCTCACAGCCCACCGAGACCGCACCACTCCGATCACCGTCGAAGAAGAGTCCGAGCACGTTGCGACGCCAACTCGACATCGCGGACCGCGAACTCACCGAGGCGATCGCGGCGCACGATCAGTTGCAGGTCCAACTGCACGCCGACGCGGTCGACCACGCGGCATTGGCGCGACTCAGCTCGGAGCTAGCGGCATCCCAGGTTCGCGTGGACACCACCGAGGAGCGATGGCTGGCCCTCGCCGACCAGGCCGAATCGCTCGGCATGGACCTCTGAGCCGCAGCTCCGCTCCGGACCGCGTCAATGGTCCTCGTAGTGCATGGCGGCCTCTTCGGCCGTCAACGGGTCCTCGGCCGGTTGCTCCGACGCGATCAGCTCCGCGACGTCATCGGCGAGGAGTTGATCCGGGGCCACGATGGTTCCGTGAACGTGGCCATCCTCGGGAAGCGGAGGTTCGACGACCGTCTCGTCCTCGCCGCGCGTCTCCTCGTCGAACATTTCGGCTTCGTCCTGCGCATCAGGTGCATTCATGATTGATGGCTCCTTCTCGATAACGATCACCGGCATCCTGCGACCAGTCTCCCCCCACCCGGCCCGTCGATCCCAGAGCCGAAGGTCCCTCAGGTGGCGTCGGACAGATCAGACCCGTCGGTGGTTCCCGGACCCGCGGCGCAACACCCAAACCGAATACGGTGGCGCCAACTCGTTCGAGGGCAGGCAGTCCGCGAGGCCGACGACAAGGAACCGGGATGATCCTCGCTGCGCTCCGTGACCTTCAGTGGCGTTGGAAGCGGTTCGCAATCGCCATCGCGGCAACCGCACTGGTCTTCAGCATGAGCCTCGTGATGTCCGGGCTCGCCGACTCGTTCCCGAGCGAAATCGATCGCTTGATCGACACCCTCGGAGGGCGGAGCTACCTGGCACCGGCCGGCGAGGCCGGTCCGTTCACCAGTTCGTCGATCGTCGCGACGGACCAGGCGCCGGCGGCCGCGCCCATGCTCTTCTGGAGCGCGGCGCTGCGCGTTCGCGGTACCGCTCATCAGGCCGGTCTCTTCGGCCTCCCGATCGGGTGGCCGGTCACGGTTGATGATGGCCGGGCGACTCGTCAGAACGGCGAGGTGGTGGTCGACAACTCCCTCGGGTTATCGGTCGGCTCGGAACTGCGGCTCGGCGGGAGCCCCTACCGCGTGGTCGGGACCATGAACGAGCGCACCTTGTTCGGTGGGCAACCGCTGATCATCCTCACGATCCACGACGCGCAGTTCCTGCTGGCCGGTGGCGCACCCATCACGCGAGCGTTCATCGACTCGAAACCGGCCCGAGCGCCGGCACCGAAAGGGCTCACTCGGTTCTCACGGTCCGAGGCCGCCGAGGATCTCCTGCGGCCCATGAGGAGCGCGAGCCAGTCGATCACGTTCGTGAACGTGTTGCTCTGGCTCGTTGCCATCTGCATCATCGGCTCGGTCGTCTTTCTCAGCGCGCTCGAGCGGAGCCGCGATTTCGCGGTCTTCAAGGCCACCGGCGTCAAGTCCTGGCAGATGGGGCTCGGCCTGGCGCTCCAGGCCGTCGTGCTCGCCGTCGTGGCGTCGCTGTTCGCGATCGTCATCGCGCTGCTCCTGGCGCCCGCCTTCCCCATGCCCGTATCCATTCCCGAGTCGTCGGCGATCAGCCTGCCGTTCATCGCCATCGGTATCGGTGTATTCGCGAGTCTCGCGGGGCTGCGCAAGACCATGGCTGCCGATCCCGTCGACGCCTTCGGAGGGCGCTGAGATGCCGAAGCTGTCGATCAAACGGCTCACGGTTCGCTACGGCCAGGGCGAGAACGCGGTGACACCGCTCGACGGGTTCACCGCGGAGGTCGAGGAAGGGACGCTTGCCGTCCTGCTCGGCCCGTCGGGCTGTGGCAAGACGACCCTCCTGTCGTGCGTGGCCGGCATCCAGCACCCCACCGACGGCACGATCGCGTTCGGCGAGACCGAGGTCACGCGTCTCGACTCCGCGGGCCTCAACGCCTACCGCAGCGGCACGGTCGGAATCGTGTTCCAGGGCTTCAACCTCGTTCCCTCGCTCAACGCGCTCGAGAACGTGCAGGTGCCGCTCCGGGCCACCGGAGTTCCGCGAGCCGAGTCCAGAACACGCGCCGCGGCACTGCTCGACGATGTCGGACTCGCGGAACGCGCGACCCACCATCCGGACGGCTTGTCGGGCGGACAGCAGCAGCGGGTCGCGATCGCTCGGGCCCTCGCCCTCGATCCCCCACTCATCGTCGCCGACGAGCCGACCGCGAGCCTCGACCACGTGCAGGTCGAGGTCGTGCTGCGCATCTTGCGCGGCCTGACGGACCGAGGGCGGACGGTCATCGTCTCGACGCACGACAATCGCCTCATTCCTCTTGCCGACCAATTGATCGAGATGCAGCCTCACGCCGCGCCGACACCGGGCGGTCCGGCCATCGACGTCGACTGCCCCGCGGGCGAGTTCGTCTTCGAGCAGGAGAGCGTCGGCGACCGGGTCTACGAGCTCATCGACGGCGAGATCGAGATCATTCACACCCGCCCGGATGGCACGCAGCAGGTCCTCGCTCTCCTCGGGCCCGGCGACCAGTTCGGCGAGATGGGTCCGCTGTTCGATCTGCCGCGTTCGGCATCGGCCCGCGCGGTCGGCCCGGCCCGGCTGCGCGCCTATACCGTCGAGGGATTCCGCTCGCAGTTCGGCGCGGAGCGACTCAAGGCGCTCGTCGCGCGCAACTCCGGGCCGCGCGCACTCCCCGACTGACCCCTCGTTCACCCAGGAGAACATCGCTCTCCCGACCTTCGGTGCCCGCCTCGTAGGCTCGGCGCGTGACTGCGGTCCTTGCCTTCGCCGTTGTCCTGCTCGCGGCGGTCCTCGTCTCCGGGTTGGCTCACCGCACCGTCCTGTCGACCGCGGTGCTGTTCCTGGTGGCCGGATTCCTCCTCGGCGACGGGATGGCCGGCGTATTGCGCGTGCGGATCGAGGATCCGGTTGTCGCGACGTTGGCCGAACTCGCCCTCTTCAGCGTCCTGTTCACCGACGGGATGCTCGTGCCACTGAAGGATCTGCGGGGCCCCAGCCGCCTTCCGGGTCGTGCCCTCCTGATCGGCCTCCCACTGACCCTCGGCGGAACTGCGGTGCTCGCCCACGTTGTGGCCGGGCTGCCGTGGGCGGAATCGTTTCTGCTCGGAGCCGCACTGAGTCCGACCGATCCCGTCTTCGCCGCGGCCATCGTCGGCCGCGCCGAGGTCCCGGCCCGGCTCCGACACCTCCTCAACGTCGAGAGCGGCCTCAACGACGGGCTGGCACTCCCGGTCGTGGTGGTCCTGCTCGCGGTCGTCGCCGGAGGCGACGTCGATCCGGCGAAGCTCGCGGCCGAGGTCATCGGTGGCGTCGCCCTCGGCGTGGCGATCCCGTACGCGGCGATCCGCCTCGAACGGCTGCGGTGGTTCTCGGCGACCACCGCGTACGAGCCGCTGAACGCATTCGCCATCGGGCTGCTCGTGCTCGCGGCGGCGTCGCTCACCCACGCGAACGAGTTTCTGGCTGCGTTCGCGGCAGGGGTGACGGTGGCAACGACCAGCCCGCCGATCCGGAATGCCTTCCATCAGTTCGGCGACCTCGTGGCCGAGATTCTCAAGCTGGCGGCGTTGCTGCTGTTCGGGTCACTCATCTCACCCCACTTTCTGTCCGACATCCCGGTGAGTGGGTACTTCTTCGCGCTGCTCGCACTCGTGGTCGTCCGGCCCGCGGCCCTCGCCGTCGCCTTGCGAGGCAGCGACCTCAGCCGTCGCGAATGGATCGCGGCGGCGTGGTTCGGCCCGAAGGGTTTCGCCTCGGTGGTCTACGGGTTGCTGATCCTCTCCTCCGGGATCAGCAGCGCCAACGAACTGTTCCACCTCGCGGCATTGGTGATCGTGATCTCGATCATCGCCCACGGTTCGACCGATGTCATCGTCGTCCGTCGATTCAGCGATCGCACCGACGAGATCGGCGACGACGGTCCCGAGGAGTGACCGGGCGCTCGACGACCGCGTCGACGCGGCGCGGGCAGCCCACGCATGGATTTCTCCGAAACTCATTCCGCCTTCATTGCCGGGCGGGACCCTCCGAAGAATGGAGATGCCGGCCACTCCCGCGCCCACGACGGGTACGCGTGGAGCCCATCCGTCCACGGCCTCGATCTCGCGCAGCCTCTGGCGTATCGGGATCGTCGCGTCCGCGACGGTGGTGGGGATCTTCATCCTGATGCTCGGCGGCGAGACGATGACCGACCGGGCCGATCAGCGAGCCCGTACTGAGCAGTCCTCCGAGACCCGTCCGCTCCAGGACGCCGAGCGATCGGTCTACCGGTCCGAAATCGCGTTTGCCGACGCAATGTACGGACCCACGGTCCTCCAGGACGCGTCCCGAGCGAGACTCGACCGCGAGCAAGCCGAACTCGATGCGATCATCGCCCAACTCGAGGGCGAGGCGGGCGTCCGCGCCGAGCGCCCGAGTGCCCGAGCGGCAGCTCGAGACTGGACGCGCGCGCGCGCCCACATGGCCGCAGCCTTCGCCGACCCGAGCGGGACCACGCGGAACGACGATGCCCAAGCCGCCCTGCACTGGATGAACCGGTAGGCAGATCAGTTCTCCCGCGCCGCGGAGATCTCGGATGCGGAATCCCAGGACGCGGCCGCGCACGCCGCCCTGATCGGTACGACAGTGATGGGACCGGGCGTGCACGTCACCGCGTGGGGCGCCGATGCGGCCCTCTACCCGCGCGCATCGCAACCGCCCGGATTGGTCCGAGAGCTCGACGCCCGTTTCGGCGTCCACCCGGGGTTCGAGACCTACGACTGCGGGTGGCACGACCCGAAGCGCCTCGATCGTTTCACCGGGGCGTGTGTCACCGGTGCGGGACGCCGAGCCGACATCGCGGTCGAGATGATGCACCGCTTCCCCGACTGGGAACTGTTCCTGATGGTGATGTCGGAAGCGCACATGGCGTCCGAAATCATGTGGCACGGCGTCGAGCCCGGCCATCCGCTCGCCGATTTCGATCCCCATGCCCGGGCTCGTCTCGTGCGGGTGTTCACGGCGATCGACGACGCCGTCGGAACGATCGTTGCCGCGGCCCCCGAGGATGCCGTGATCGTCGTGTTCTCTCTCGACGGCATGCGCTCCAGCCCCGGAGACGTTCCATCGCTCGTGCTCCTCCCGGAGTTGCTGCATCGTCACGCTTTCGGGACCCCGAAGCTGCGCGACATCGATGCCGAAGCGTGGCGACTCGCCGGCTGCCCGCCACTCCTTCCCCGGCGGGGGCGTCCCTGGCGCGTCGATCTGAACGAACGAATGGTCGAGCCGCCTTCCGAGCCGTGGACCCACCGCGTTCCCGGGTACCACGCCGCTCGACTGTCCCCGCTGGGACGTCGCATCCAGAAGCTTCGCAAGGGTATGGAGATCGGTGTGCTCGGCATTCCCGTCCCTCCGGAGTGCACCGCCGACCCCGAAACCCTCGACGCAGTCCCCGACTCCGCAGACGAGTTCCTGTTCATCGGCAACTACCGCGAGGATCGCCGCGCGATGCGCGCGTTTGCGCTGCCGACGTTCGGCGGCGCGTACGTGCGGATCAACTTGGAAGGGCGCGAGCAGTCGGGGATCGTCCCACTCGACGAGTTCGACGCCGAGTGCACGGCCGTGGAGTCACTGATCCGTGCGTGTCGCGATGTGCGTACCGGTGAACCCATCGTCGAGAGCGTGCAACGGTTGGGCGGTGCCGATCCGCTCGATCCGAACGGCGACCGCTACGCCGATCTGCTCTTCGAATGGAGCCGGCCGATCGACGCGTTCGAACATCCGGATCTCGGGATCATCGGACCGGTGCCGCTCAATCGCTCGGGCGCCCATTCCGATCGTGGGTTCGCCTGGGTGAGCGGCGACGGGCTCACCGCAGGTGACGTCCCCATGCACTCGGTGCTCGACCTTCCACCCACGATCGTGCGACTCCTCGGCGACGACAAGCCGCTCCCCCCGGCCGGCGCACCAATCCCCGAACTCATCGGCACCCGCGCATCACTCTGAGGTCGTCGGTAGTATCGATTCGATGACCACCGCCGCCCCGTCCTCCCCCACCGACCGTTACACGATCATCTCCTCGGACAGCCACGCGGGCGCGTCCCACGCGACGTATCGGGAGTACCTCGACCCGGCCTACCTCGAGGACTTCGATGCCTGGCGGAACAAGTACAAGAACCCGTACAAGGATCTGGCGCCCGGCGACGACCGCCGCAAGCGCAACTGGGACGACGAGATGCGCAACACCCAGCAGGAAGCCGACGGCGTCGTCGGTGAGGTGGTCTTCCCGAACACCGTCCCTCCGTTCTTCCCGAGCTTCGTGCTGTTCGCGCCTCCGCCGCCGCCCGAGGAGTACGAGCACCGGCTCGCCGGGATCCGTGCCCACAACCGGTGGCTGAAGGACTGGTGCAACGAGTTCCCCGAGCGGCGCGCCGGAGTCGGCCAGATCTTCCTCAACAACATCGACGACGCGATCGAGGACGTGCACTGGATCAAGGAGAACGGCCTGCGCGGCGGCATCCTCCTGCCGGCGGTCCCTCCCGACGTGAAGTGGGTCAAGCCGCTCTACGACCCCGAGTACGACCGGCTCTGGCAGGTCATCGAGGACCTCGAGATCCCCGTCAACGCGCACGGCGGCACGGGGGTCCCCGACTACGGGAAATACCCGACGTCAATGCTGCTCTACATCATGGAGGCGAGCTTCTACTCACAGCGACCGTTCGTCCAACTCGTTCTGTCGGGCGTGTTCGACCGGTTCCCGCACCTCAGATTCGTCATGACCGAGAACGGCTGCGCGTGGCTCCCCGGACTCATTGCGCACATGGACGGCATGATGAAGTCGATCCGCAGCGGCGGCGCGGTCGGCGAGATCCGCTACACCGCGGACGAGCGCAAGGGGTCGCTCCTCGCATCGGAGGCGTTCACCCAGAACTGCTGGATGGGTGTGAGCCAGCCGGGTATGGCAGACGCTAAGGCGATGAGCTTCGTCGGCGAGGACCGGTTCATGTGGGGCAGCGACTACCCCCACGACGAGGGCACCTACCCGCATTCACGTGAGGCCATCCGGTCGCGCTTCCATCAACTGACCCCCGACGTGATGCAACAGATCCTCGGAGTCAACGCCGCCGAGCTCTACGGCTTCGATCTTGCCGCCCTGGCACCGCTCGCGGCCGAGGTCGGGCCGACGGTCGCAGAGCTCGCCGAGCCGCTCCGTGAGTTGCCCGAGAACCCGAGCCAGGGTCTCGCGCGCGGCTATCGGGCGTCGGACAGCGGTGACCAGGTCCTCTCCGACGACATGGACGCCGCCGCACTCTGACGCCGATCGAACCGGCGACCCGTCGCCGGAGGTCCGCAGGATCGGTTATCGACGCGTGAAGGTCAGGTGGGTGACGCCGCTCGGTGAGGAGACCGCCTCGACGTCGTAGCGCTCCTCGACACCCTCGACGCCGTCCCACAGGCGAACACCGCGGCCGAGCAGGATCGGCACCTGCACGACGTGCATCACGTCGATGAGGCCGGCGGCGAGGAAGTCGCGGACGACCGTCGGGCCACCGCCGATGCGCACGTCGAGGTCGCCGGCTGCCTGCCGGGCGAGGTCGAGCGCCTCCTGCGGGCCCGCGTCGACGAAGTGGAACACGGTGCCGCCCTCCATCTCGATCGACGGGCGCGGGTGGTGCGTGAGCACGAACACCGGCGTGTGGAACGGCGGGTTCGGCCCCCACCAACCGCGCCACTCGTCGTCGGTGCCGAGCCCGGTCCACGGGCCGGTCTGCGGGCCGAACTTGCCCCGGCCCATGATCTCGGCGCCGAACCCGACATCCAGGCGTTCCGCGAACGCGTTGTCGACACCGGTCGAGCCACCGGTCTGACCCAGAATCGGGCGCCCGAACCGGGTGGCGAACATCCACTCGTGCAGACGATGACCGGCGTGGCCGAACGGCGCGTCGAACGTGAGGTTCTCGCCGGTCCCGAACCCGTCGAGGGAGATCGAGAAGTTGTGGACACGGACCTGGGACATGGCTGCCTCCCGAGGCGGTAGTGATACCGCCGGCTGTGGCGAGTCGGGCTCTGCGAGCTGACCCCGCGACAGGCCGCCGACCAGGACTTGTGCGAGTGGAGGTGAGGGGACTTGAACCCCTGACTTCTACGATGCGAACGTAGCGCTCTACCGGGCTGAGCTACACCCCCGAAGGAACTGCGAGGGTAGCAAACCCGTTGCGTTTTCCCGAGCCGAGAGGCGCCCGCAGACCGATCACTCCGGATTGTTGAGCTTGATCACCGCGAACATCGCACCCATCGGGTCGGATAGGAACGAGAATCGACCGACGTCCCCGGCATCCATCGGCGGAACCACGACCGTTGCACCCAAGGACTCCGCCTTCGCGACCGCGGCCTCGCAGTCCTCGACCGCGAAATACGCCGTCCAGTAACTCGGGACCTCGGCCGGCACCTCGGCGGGCATCGGCATGCACGCGCCAACCGTCCGGTCCCCCAGCTTGAACTCGTTGTACTCAGGACTCCGGACCGCCACGAGTCCGAACACTTCCTCGTAGAACGCCAGCGCGGTGTCCACCTCCCGCGTGCTCAGTTCGTTCCAGCACAACGTGCCCGGCTCGTTCACGATCTCCGCGCCGATCGATTCTCCGGCCTGCCAGATCGAGAAGAACCCACCCGTCGGATCCGAGGCCACCGCCATCCGCCCAGCGGTCATCACGTCCATGGGCGGCGCGACCACGGTGCCACCCGCGGCGGTGATCGCGGCGGCCGTCGCGTCGACATCGGCAACGGTGATGTAGGTCATCCACGCCGGTGGCCCAGGGTTCATCGCGGGACCGATCGCGGCGACCGGCTTCCCGCGGAGCAGGCACATCGTGTAGTGCCCGGCTTCCTCACCCTGGTCCTCGGTGTCCCATCCGAACCAGACCCGAGTAGAAGGCGGCGGCCGCGGGGATATCGGGGACGCCGATGTCGACCCACGACGGTGTGCCAGGTGCGTACGAGGTGATCTCAGTCATCGCGGGACCTCGGGGTCGGGGAGGGAAACGGTCCCGCGGTTGTCACACAGGGGTGCGACCAGTGACCAGGGTCGCTTCGACTCCTAGGGCAGCGACTCGATCATCGGCGAGGTGCACCACGTGGGCGTGTTGATCGGGTTGCACCGATCCGGCGTGCCCCCCGGGATCTGCACGAAGTAGGGAGTCCCGAACGCCCGACCGGGCACGACGAAGTCACTGCTCACCCAGGTGGAACCGCTCGCGAACGCCGCGTCGCGAGCAGTCGTGTCGTTGATGCGGGCTTCGTGGGTGTCGGCGTCGGCGCGGGTGCGCGTGATGTAGCCCTGTGCGATCAGCGACTGGATGTCGCTGAAGCTGCCCTTCGGATCGTTGCGCTTGATGAAGGCAGCATCGGAATCGCCGGGATCGGCGTTGGTGAAGACGACTCGTCCCTCGAGGGCCGGGTGCCCGGTGCGGTACCAGTTGCGGAACGTCCCGCTGTTGTCCATCACGAACATGACCTTGCCGCGCGTCGCATCGATCGTCGGCCACCCGTCCTGCGCGATGGCCTCGGGCAACGTCGAGTGGGAGCCGCGCAGATCGTCGGGCGTCAACAGGCTGTGGCCGGTGAAGACCGACCGGATCGTGGCGTCGAGCGTGTCGAGGTCGGAGGGGACCCATGGCCGGTACGGAAGGTCGGCGACCGGAATGTCGGCGTTCTTCAGCTCGAGCTGCACGCCGATCGGGGCGTGACGCGGATGCGCCTCGGACCATGCGCGGATCGTGTTCAGGCAATCGAGGAACGCCCGGCACGTCGTGCCCTCGTCGATGCCTTCGATGTGAACCACCGAGAACGTGCCGGCCGGATCGATGTTGACGTGGACGTCGAGCTCGAACTGGCGCACGCCCTGCGACTGCAGCTGCACGTCGAGCGGATCCTCGAAGTACTGCAGAGCTTCGATGGCGTCGAGTCCCGGCGTCGGATAGGTGTGGTAGCTGTTGTGCGATCCGAGCGCCTGCAGTTGGTTCACCCGCAGGCGACCGTCGAGCATCGCGAATCCATTCCGCTTCTCATGATGGGCGATGCGCGACTGGACGTACAGCCGGTGGACTCCGGGGCCGATTGCGCTCATGTCCAGATCAACGTGCAGGGGCAGCGTGGTTCCGGACGCGAGCGCGCGACCGCCCGGGTGGTCTCGCCACACGGTCGTCCGGGCTTGGGTGCCCGCGGGGAGATCACTCGCGGTGATGTCGAGGGCCCGCACGCCCTGCGCTCCCGGCGGACCCACGTGCACACCGAGGTTCGGCCCGTACCCGGGACGGGGTGCCAGCCAGTGACACCCTGCCCCGACGATCGCGAGCACCGCCACGACTGCAATGCGCTTCAGCATCATCCAACGCCTCCCCAGGTGTCCGGAAGGTCCGGATTGTAGGCGCGGGACGGGATCGCCCGTTGACGGGGTGGGAACGCTCGGCTCCCGACCCTTCAGCCGTCGACGATCCGGCTTTGGTCAATGGCCTCACGCAGGCGTTGCGCGACGAGCGCGTTGGTGAGGTCACCGCGGGTCCGTTCGATCACCGCGCGGAGCGCATCGGTCGTGCGCCGCAGGCCCCCGGTGATCGCATCCGGGTAGTCGACCGTGACCAGCAGTGCGTAGACCTCGTCCATCACCGCGAGCAGCTCCTCGGCGCGGCTCAGCCGGTCGGCCCGTAAGCAGTCGAGGGTGTGTCGGCGCAGTTCGCTCGCGGCCTCGGCCATGCCGTTGAGATAGGCCGGGAGTTCCACTCCGATCGCCGCGGCCGACGGCATCGGATCACCGCGCACGAACGCAAGCGTCAGGTTCGCCTCGGCGAACTCCTTCTTCGCGTCGTGGAGGTATCCGCCGTGGCGCACGTCGCGGTGCTCGGCCACCGCGACGTCGGCCCGCGCCAGATGGTCGCCGGCCTCGCCGATGAGTTCCTCCGCCCGTTCGAACTCCTCGCGCTGCACGGCCCGGATCGCCGCGGCACAACACTGGATCGCGAGCCGGCACGCACCGAGGGTGATCTCACGGGCTTGATGCTTGGCGTCGAGGACCGGCCGGGCGAGATCGCGGATCTCGGCGATCTCTGCTCTGCGATCCATGACCGCGTTCCCGGAGCCTCTAGGAGTTGACGCTGCTGCGGTGCAACACGAGCGCCCGCGGCTGAACCGACGGCCCGGGGAGGTAGTGCACCTTGGCCCGGTGCTCGTCCGCCCGGCGACGAATCGAGATCAGCAGCCCGACGTAGGCGACGAGCAACACGACGGACACGAGGTTGATCAGCCACATCGCCATGCCCCCCACCACGAGGGCGAGGAGGAAGGACCCGGCGGCGGCCACGGCGAGGATCGCCAGGGCGTCGCGCCGCCGACGCTGCGCGGTCAGTGACATCGGCAAACCGGGAGCTGCTCCCGCGGGGGCCCCGAACGCCGTCGGCTGCTTGGGCAGGTTGGGCATCGAGAGCGTGGACGAGGATCGGGTCGGGAAGTGACCACTTGCCCGGCCGACGACGGAGACGCGCTTGGAGAAGGCTCCGATGGAGCTCCGGCCACCGCCCGAGCGGCGACGCTGCAACGACGGCCAGATGAAGAACGCCGCCCACAGCACTGCGAGGATCACGAGAATGATCGTCAAGGCTCCCGGTCGCTTTCCTTGTCGCGGACGCTAACAAGCAGGAAACCTGGGACGGTGGATACCACCGAGGGTGTCCCGCTGAGGTGCTCGGGACCCTAGACGGGTCGAACCGGACGAGTCGAGCCGTCGGGGCGAACGTACGTTTGCTCTCCGGGACGCGACTCGGGTCAGAGTGCGAACTCGTCGCCGTCACGTCCCGGTCGGCGGTAGACGCCGGACCGGCCGCCGGTCTTCTCCCAGAGGGCCAAATCCCCGACGGTCATGGCCCGATCAACCGACTTGCACATGTCGTAGATGGTGAGGGCCGCAATCGCACAGGCGTGGAGGGCCTCCATCTCGACACCGGTGCGGTCGACGGTGTCGACCTGGGCCTCGACCTCCACATGGCGCTCTTCCAGGCGGAAGTTCACGAACACGGACCCCACGAGCAGCGGGTGACACAACGGCAGCATCATGGCGGTCTGCTTCGCCGCCTGGATGCCGGCGACCCGGGCGACCGCGAGCACGTCGCCCTTGGTGATCGCGCCCGACGCGATTTTCGATGCCGTATCAGGCTCCATGTACACCCGGCATCGCGCAATGGCGCGGCGGTGCGAGGGGTCCTTCGCGGTGACGTCCACCATCCGGGCGCGCCCGAGCGGATCCAGATGCGTGAACTCAGAAGCCATCCGGGGAGTTTAGAAGCCAGGGCTTCATACTCCCCCCTATCCCCCGATTTGGCTCATGGACCGGTCGGGGCGGATGAAGTTGACGGCGCCGATGTTGTGACCCGCCCACTTGGTGCCGACCGCGCCGCTGATGGCGGCGGCGAGTTCGTCGTCGCTGCCACCGTCGCGCATGACCGCACGCAGATCCGTCTCGTCGAGCGCGAAGAGACAGGTGCGGAACTTGCCCTCCGCAGTGATACGGACCCGGTCGCAGCTCTCACAGAACGGTTCGGTCACGCTGGGGATCACACCGACGTCGCCGATGCCGTCCCGGTACCGGTGCCGAGCGGCGGGTTCCACGTGGGCGGTGTCCCCGCGAGTCTCGTCGAGTGGGAAGACCGCGTTGATCCGGTCGAGGATCTCGGTGGCGGAGACCACCTGATCCATGCGCCACTCCGCAGGCGCGTCGAGCGGCATGAACTCGATGAAGCGGACGCCGACGCCCTTCTCCCGACCGAACGCGGCGAGGTCGACGATCTCGGCGTCGTTGACGTCGCGGATCACCACGCAGTTGACCTTGACCGGACCGAGGCCGGCGGCGAGCGCGGCATCGATCCCGGCGAGGGTGCGGTCGAGTTCGTCGCGCCGCGTCAGCGCGAGGAACGTTTCCCGCCGGAGGCTGTCGAGCGAGACGTTGACGCGGGTGAGGCCGGCGGCCTTGAGTTCCGCGGCCATCTCGGGCAGCTTCACCCCGTTCGTCGTCATGGCGAGATCGACGCCGAGTGGCGCGAGCATCTCGAAGAGGCGCGCCAGGCCGTGGCGGATCGTGGGCTCACCGCCGGTGATCCGGATGCCGTCGAACCCCCAGCGCTCCACGCACACCCGCGCAATCCGGGCGAGTTCCTCGTAGGTGAGCAGGTCGGAGCGATCGAGCCAGCGCAGACCCTCTTCGGGCATGCAGTAGGTGCACCGAAAGTTGCACCGATCGGTCACCGAGAGACGCAGGTCCCGCACGCGCCGCTGGAACGGGTCGACGAGTGGGCTCGGGTCGGTCACCGGCTCAGGGTACGCCAAGGTTCGGTGCCGTTCTCCGTCGATATCCCCACCATTGATGACCACGCTGGGTCGTAAGAACCATTCCAACTGCGCGCGGAGAGTGGTTACATACGGGACGTTCCACGCACTGCACGGGAGGCACGTGCTCCGGAACGTTGACAGAAAGACCAGGTCACACCTCGGGGAGGCGTTGATCCGCAAGCGTCCAAATGGTCGCATCAGCTTGCGGGGAGCCAGTGCGAAACCGGCCCCACCCAATCGGGGCCGGTCTTTGCGTGTACCAACGACCCGAGGTCACATCTTGCGACTGCCTTCCCACCGAGCTCATCGCTTCGCCGCTGTGGCACTCGTTGCCGGCATGAGCGCGTTGATGCTTCCCGGAATCGCCGGTGCCACCGAAGCGCCGCTCACGATCGTCATCTCGGGGAACGGCCCGGCGTTTGGTGCCGTGGTCGTCGTGACCTGCGAGAGCGCCCCCATGCCCGAGACCGATGGTGTCGCCATCGGCGGTGCGGCCCGGGCCGAACGCCACACCGTTGCCGTCGCCGAAGGCGCCGACGCGACGATTCAGATCTCTGACCTCACCGACGGCACTGCCTGCTCGGTCACCGCATCGGGCTCGGGAGCGGCCCTTCTGGATGCGGTTGACGGCGGTACTGCGCTCGTCGGTTCGGATGGGCAGGCTCGTGGGGTGGCTGTGACGGTGGATCGGGGGACCCCCGTCACAGCCCACCTCACCTTCGAGATCCCGGCCGTGATTCCCGCCTCGACATCGTCCTCGACGGTGCCGGGCGCGACGAACGCGGCCGGTTCGGGCAGCGCGGCTTCAACACCGCCTGCGCTGCCAGGGAGTGATGGTGCAGCATCCGCCGCAGCACCGGTCACACTCGCAGCCGCTCGGTCGACGACAACGGCGTCGTCGGCCGCGCTGCCCGATCCATCTGGTACCGGTAGCGCGCTCGTCATCGCGACGATCGGTGTCCTCATCTGCGGAGCCGCGGCCTACGGCCTGCTCCTCACCACCCGAAAGGAGCCCCACGCTCACTGAGCGGTCGGGTTCACCACCTTCAAGATCGTGCGGGAGGCCGAGTGCCCGAGGGTTCGCCCTCGGGCACTTCCGCGCCCCGAGGTCTTACCGTTCTGGCGTCAATAACTCGTGCGGAGAGCGAGCTATTGACGCTGGAATGGGACTTCGCCGATCGCGCAGAGCGGCCTTGAGCGCTGCGATCAACGCTTGTCCACCGGCTTGGAGGTCAGCGTTCACCGCGGTGATGGGCAACCACCCTGCCGCGATCATCTCGTGCCGACGACGGGAGTCGGCGGCGGTGGCGACTCTCCCGGTGTGGAACTGATCGGAGTCGTACTCGATCGCGATCCGAACGTCCGGATAGGCAAGATCGACGCGCCCGAGCCGGCGGCCGCGGTGATACACGGTGAACTGACGCACCGGCTCAGCCAGTCCGCCCCGCCGGATGGCTTGCAGAAGGAATGTCTCGCGTTCGCTCTCGGTCGGGGCATCGCGAGGGTCGCGGTGCTGAACCAGCGAGCGGAGAACTCGGATCCCCGGACGACCCCGCCGCGCAAACCGCGCGAGCAGTGAGTCCAACTCCTCGAGGGACGTGAGTCGGCGCCGCAACGCGTTCTCCAACGCACGCTCGACGATCGGTCGCGGTACACACGAGGCCAACTGCAGCAAGGTCAAGGGGACGGTTGCCACCGGGATCCCGCTCACTACCGTCTGATCGCGAGCACCCCACCGGTTCGACTCGTGCACGATGAGACCGTCGTGTCGAGCTCGCCGCCATCGAGGGCAGGTGATCTCGACCCCTTCACGCCATCCGCCTGGGAGTTCATGGAACTCCGCCGAAGTTCGGTGCGACGCAAACGCTCGCCTACCTCCCGCCCAACACGCGGCCAGGACATCCGACTCCCACGTCGGCGGGACGGCCAAGAATCGGTACACCCCGAGGTGCACGCGCTCGACTGAACCCGATGCGATTGCCCGTCCGATCTGGTCCTTGTCGGCGCCGGCCGCTGTCGCGGCCGAGACCGGAAACAGTCCGTGATGTCGGGCGGCAAACTCCATGAGGGGGCGCATACCGGACAGAGTGGATCAAAGGTGAGACCACGGCCTTCTCTTGCGTGTTCTGGCGTCAATAACTCGTGCGGGGAGCGAGTTATTGACGCCGGAATGGCACGCGGCCGCTCAGGTGAGGAGCATCACTTGGAGGGGGGCACCGGCATCGATACCGGGTCCGTCGGGGAGCAGGGCGAGGCCGTTGGCCAGCGCCATCCCGGAGAGCACGTTGCTGGCCTGCGTTCCGCTGCGCACCGCGACGTAGCGGTCGCCGTCGTAGCGGACGCGCACGCGATCGAAGTACAGCTTCCCGTCGGCCCGTCGCGGCATGGCCTCACCGGCGATCGCCGTCACGACCGGCCGGTCGACCTCGGGATGACCCATCATCTGGCGGAGCGCGGGCCGGGCGAACAACTCGAAACTCACGTGCGAACTCACCGGGTTCCCCGGCAACCCGAACACCGGCGTTCCGTCGATCCGCGCGAACGCCAAGGGCTTCGCCGGCTTGATCGATACCTGCCACCACTCGAGTACGCCGAGCTGATCGAGCACTGCCTTCACGACGTCGTAATCGCCGACCGACACTCCCCCGGTCGTGATGATCGCGTCGCACGACGCGGCCGCGTCGCGAAACATCGCCGTCACCGCGGCCTCGTCGTCACGGCCGATCCCGAGGTCGACGGCGTCACACCCCGCCTCGCGCACCAGGGCCACCATCATCGGACGGTTGGAGTCGCGGATCTGCCCGGGCGCAAGGACGCCCGGGCCCTCGCGCAGTTCGTCGCCCGTCGAGATGACACCCACCCGAATCCGTGGATAGGCCGGAACGTCGGCGAACCCGAGCGACGCCAACACACCGAGGTGCGCCGGCGTCAGCACCGCGCCGGCCGCGAACACTGCGTCCCCCTCGGCCACATCGCCACCCGGATGACGGATGTGATCGCCGAGCGCGGCGGGGACCTGGATCGTCACGCCGTCGTCGCCATCACGTTCGGTGCGTTCCACCATCACGATCGCGTCGGCGCCCGGTGGCATCGGCGCACCGGTCATGATCCGAATCGCGTCACCCGCGCCGACCCGCGTCGTTGGCGCATGGCCTGCGGCCAGATCCCCGACCACGCGCAGGCGCACCGGTGCGTGGGTCGTGTCGGCGGCTCGAACCGCATACCCGTCCATCGCGGTATTGGCGAATGGTGGCACCGCCTCGCCGGCCGCGATGTCGCCAGCCAGGACCAGGCCGAGCGCGTCGCGCAGCGGCACCATCCCGGCACGCGGCGACGGGACCGCGGCGCGAATATGCGCCTGCACGACCTCGAGTGATTCCACGACGATCTCCTTCCCACGCGCCGCACCCAGGGCGGCGTCGGGTCAGATGATGCCGCGTCGAGACAGGGTTTCGAGCAAGAACTTCACGAGCTCGGGTGCGATGTCCTCCCGATCCAATGCGAGTTCCACGTTCGCCCGCAGGAAATCGACCTTCTGGCCGATGTCGAAACGACCGTCGGTGAACACCCGGCCGTACACGGTCTGATCCTGGTTCAACAGCCCGATGGCGTCGGTGAGTTGCAGCTCGCCACCGGCACCCGGCTCGATGCGGTCCAACGCCTCGAAGATCTCGGGGGTGAACACGTACCGGCCGATCACCGCGAGGTTCGACGGCGCATCTTCCTGCTTGGGCTTTTCCACGATCGAGCGCACGCGCACCAACGTCTCGTCCACGTGTTCGGGCTCGACACACCCATACGACGAGATCTCCTCGGGCCGGACGGACTTGAGGGCCAACACCGACCGGCCGTAGCGATCGTGGACGTCGAGCATCGACCGCAGGAGCGCGGAGTCGTCGACCATGATGTCGTCGCCGAGCATCACCGCGAACGGTTCGTCACCGACATGTTCCCGGGCCACCGACACGGCATGGCCGAGGCCCTTGGGGTCCTTCTGCCGGATGAAGTGGATGTTGCCCAGCTCCGACGACTCCTGCACTTCCTTGAGCAGCTCGGTCTTGCCCTGCTGCTCGAGGTAGTACTCGAGCTCGAAGTTCCGGTCGAAGTGGTCCTCGATGGCGCGCTTGCCCCGCCCGGTGATGATAAGGATGTCGGTGAGTCCGGCGCGGACCGCTTCTTCCACCACGTACTGGATCGACGGCTTGTCGACGACGGGCAGCATCTCCTTCGGCTGACTCTTGGTCGCGGGGAGAAAGCGGGTGCCCATTCCTGCCGCCGGAATGACGGCCTTGCGGACGCGGGGGTTCATCGGGACTCACACCTCATGGGACTGACGGTACTGGCTACCTATGGCCTTTTCGGCAGGTCGCCCGACTCAATTGACCCCTGATTCCGGAGGGTTCGTCCCATCCGTACGGAGTTCGGCCCCCTGGAACAGCCGCTTGAGGTTCGGCAGGTGGCGAATGATCACGAGCACCGCCAGCGCGCTGGTGATCCCGATCTCCCACCCGGCCCGGCCGGTGAGCAGGCAGCCCACCGGGAACAGGATCGCGATGATCAACGATCCGACCGATGCCAGTTTCAGGACCCGGGCAACCACGAACCAGATCGCCGCCAGCACCAGCGAGACCAACGGGTTCAGCACCGCGAGCATCCCGCCCGCGGTCGCCACTCCCTTGCCCCCGCGAAATCCTCGGGTGACCGGATAGGTGTGTCCGATCACGGCCAGGAAACCCAGGATGTAGGCGGCCGGCCGGCCGGACACGGCCAACCCGACGCCCGCGGCGATCGCTCCCTTGGCGAGATCCCCCGCCATGACCAGCAGCCCGGCGCGCCACCCCATGATCCGAGCGACGTTGGAAGCACCCGGGTTCCCCGAACCCTCGGCCGTGACATCGTGGCCACCGGCCCGGGCCACGAGGATCGCGGTCGGGAACGTACCGAGCAGGTACGCCGGCACTGCCAGCACGCCAAACCAGAGGGTGTCAGTCATCGACGGCCGCCTTCATATCCTCCATATTCAAGGCGACAGGGGCGTCGGGTAGGATGGATGGTCCCTCATTCACCCCGTTCTCCCCTGAGGTCGCACGCGAAAATGCCCACCTATGAGTACGTCTGCTCGAAGTGTGATCAGCACATCGAGGTGTACCAGACCTTCGCCGAGGAACCACTCAAACGGCACGCGGGCTGCGGCGGCAAGCTGACCAAGGTACTGGGCGCGGTCGGGATCGTCCTGAAGGGCTCCGGGTTCTACCGCACCGACAACCCGTCGTCGTCGCGGCGCAGCGCCGAGAAGTCCGACACCTCCTCGTCGAGCACCTCGTCGGACTCGAAGAGTTCGGAATCGAAGTCCTCGGAGTCCAAGTCGTCCGACTCGAAATCGTCGGACTCGAAGAGCTCGACGAAGTCGGATTCGGGCAGCAAGCCATCCGATTCGAAGAAATCCACCACCAAGAAATCGGCGTAATATCCCGGCGCGGGTGACGGCCCGCCCCGACCGCGCGAGGCGTGACCGCCTCCCCCTTCCCCGACAGTGTTCATCTCTCCTGTCCGGGGGTTCCCATGTTCCGACGTTCTCCGCGCACTGCGATGCTGTGGGCGGCGGCCGCACTCGTTGCCGTCGTCACCGCGACCACGGTCATCGGCACGCTCTCCTCGCTTCGCCACCAAGATCAGGCTTTCGGTGCACTCAGCCCGATCGTGGTTGCCCGCCGCGACCTCCCGGTCGGCACCCGACTGACCCACCGCGATCTCGCGGTGCGACAGCTCAGGGGCGAGTCGCCTGATTCCGATGCTCTGAGCACCACCGCGGCGGCCGAGGGCCGCACGCTCACCACGCCCCTGCTGCGCGGGGGTGTCCTCACCCGCCGCCATCTCGCCGCGGCCGACCGTTCCGGGCTCGGGGCCGTCATCCCCCGCAATCGGCGCGCGGTCCGGCTCGTGGTCGAACACGGGGTCCAGCCCGCGGTCGGCGATCTGGTCGACGTGCTCGCGACGTTCGATCCCGCCACCCTGGGCGACGGCGGCGACCCGACGATCGTCGTCGCCGCCGCCGTCCCCGTCCTCACGGTCGAACCGGGAACCGACGCCGGCGACACCGTTGCGATCACCGTCCTGGTGACGCCGCGGACGGCACGGCGTCTCGCCTTCTCCTCGGCAACCGGGACGCTCAGCCTCTCCCTCGCGCCCCCCGAAGCGGCCACCGGCAACGGCTGAGCGGCGCTCCCGCTACCCTCCGCCCCGTGATTGAGGCGGTGATCTTCGACTACGGCGGGGTCTTTTCCAGCCCGCTCTTCCGCGGCATCCATGAGTTCGAAGCACGCATGGGATATCCGGACGGCTCGGTCCTCGAGCTGTTGTTCGGTGACAAGTCCTATGTGGGCGTCGAAGGGGCGATCCACCTCGTCGAGCGAGACGTTCCGGCCGAATCGGTCACCCACGACTGGCACCGGCTCGAGGTCGGTGAACTCAGCCTCGAAGAATGGTTCGCCGGCGTACAACAGCGGGCACCGGGGGTCCTCGGCCAGGAGATCGATATGAGCGCGTACCTCCAGTTCATGGCCGACATGCCGGTCGGCGTCCATTGGCCGATCGTGCACAAGGCGCGAGCCCTCAAGGCAGCCGGAATGCCGATCGCGCTCCTCACCAACAACGTCGCCGAGTGGGGTGACCACTGGCGCGCGACCTTCCCGGTCGACGAGTTGTTCGAGGTCGTGGTCGACTCCTCGGACGTCCGCATGCGCAAGCCGAACCCCGACATCTATCGGCTCACCTGCGAGCGAGTCGGAGTGTCACCCGATGCGTGCGTGTTCCTCGACGACAACTCGGACAACGTTGCCGCGGCGGCCGCACTCGGCATGGAGATCGTGCAGGTCGGCGAGAACCCGTTCCTCGCAGTCGCGGAACTCGACGCGATCCTCGAACGGCGCGGCACCCACGTCTGAACGCTTCCGCTCAGCCGCCAGCCATCGTCATGTCGCCGATCAGGAGGGTGAGTCCGGCGGTACCGCCCGGCAGCCATGTGAGATCGGACCCGAGCGCGAGCACGTCCAACAGCATGCGCTGCAGCGTGGACGCAATCGTGATCTCCCGCACCGGCTCCGCGAACTGACCGTCGCGCACCATCAACCCTTCGGCGCCCACCGAGAAGTCTCCGCTGGCCGTGTTCGTCCCCGAGTGCAGCCCCGACACCGACTGCACGTAGAGCGCCTCGGGCACCGCGGCCATCACCTCGGCCGCGGTCATCGTGCCCGGGAGGAAGTGCAGCGCCCGGGCCCCGACGCCGGGCGTGGACGCGTACCCCCGCACCGCAGAGCCCGTGGTCTGTGCTCCGGTCCGCCGGGCGGTGTAGAGGTTGTGCAGGAAGCTCTCCAAGCGGCCATCTCGCACCAACGTGGTCGGCCGAGTCGGTACGCCCTCACCGTCGACCGGGCTCGCGCCGAAGGCGGCCGCGTTCGTGGGGTCATCCACGATCGAGACGGTCGCGGCACCGACCATCTCACCCATGCGGTCGGCGAACATCGAGCGACCCTTCAACACCGCCTCGCCGTTGAGCGCCGCGCCCAGCAACCCCAGGAACGACGACGTGACCAGCGGGTCGAGAGCGACCGGGAGGCGTTGGGTCTTGGGTTGACTCGCACCCAGCAGTCGGGTGGCCCGCTCGGCCGCCATGGTGGCGGCATGCTCGATGTCGAGGTCGGCGAAGGCGCGGCCGGTGTCGAAGCCGTATCCGGTCTGGGTCGCGTCGCGTTCCCCGGCGAGCGCGGCGGTTCCGACCGAGGTGATCGTGCGAGCGAGTGACGCCGAGACGCCAGTCGAAGCGACCATCGCCATCTCCAGCGCGGCATCGCCGTACTCGGTGGATTCGACGCCCCGCACGCGCGGGTCCGCGGCCCGGACGGCGCGGTCCGTCGCGATCGCGAGCGCGACCTTCGCTTCCGTCGGCGTGGAGCCGACGTCGTCGCGCCAGAGATCGAGTTCGACCGGTACGAGCCCCTGGAGGTCCGAGGGCTCCGCCAACCCGTAGCCCTCGTCGGGCGACCCGTACGCAGCGTTGTCGCGGGCATCCGCCGTGGTCGCGGCGATCACATCGGGTTCGAGTGAGCCGGCGTACGCGATGCCCTGCCGACCGGCCACGATCACGCGGACGCCGATCCCGGCGACCTCGGCGACCGAGAGCGACTCGACGTTCCCGTTGAAGACCTTGACTTCGGTCTCGCGGGACCGAACCACGTAGGCCTCGAGTTGTTCGCCGGGGAGGGCGCCCTCGACGACGTCCGACGCAATGGTGTGCAGATCGGACCGAGTCACGCGGCGGTTCCACCGACCGTGAGCTCCGCCACCCGCAACGTCGGCTGCCCGGACGACACCGGCACGCTCTGCCCGTCCTTGCCGCACATGCCCGTCCAGGTCTCGAAGTCGTTGCCGACGACGTCGACCCCTCGCAGCGCCTCGGGGCCGTTGCCGATCAGCTGCGCGGCGCGTACCGGGTACGTGATCTCACCGTTCTCGATCATGTACGCCTCGGTGATCCCGAAGACGAAGTCACCGGTCGCGGTGTTCACCTGCCCGCCACCCAGCGCAACGCAGTAGAGCCCGTACGGCGTCTGACGAATGATCTCGTCCGGGTCCTCCTCGCCGGGAGTGATGTAGGTGTTGGTCATCCGCACCATCGGGAGATGTTGGTAGGTCTCCCGGCGGCCGTTCCCGGAACTCGCGCGCCCACCCCGACGGGCGCGGAGCAGATCCCACATGTAGTCGGTGAGGATGCCGTCGTCGATCAACACGTTGCGCTGGGCCGGCGCCCCTTCGTCGTCGATCGTGCATGCACCCCAGTCATGGGAGAGGCCACCGTCGTCGACGAGGGTGACGCCGCGGCCGGCGACCCGATCGCCAACGCGTCCGGCGAACACCGACGCGTCGCGCGCCACCAGGTCGGCCTCGAGTCCGTGACCACACGCCTCGTGAAACAACACTCCGCCGGCACCGCGACGCAACACGACCGGCAACTTGCCGCTCGGAGCCGGGCGCGCGTCGAGCTTGGACACTGCACGCGCCGCGGCAACGCGCGCGATCTCTTCGGGCGGAT
>JAENVU010000320.1 GCA_016650415.1 Acidimicrobiia bacterium | reverse complement strand
GAGTGGCGTGACCCTGGACCGCTTCTGCGGCTCGGGGATCACGTCCAACAACATCGCGGCCAACGCGATCATGGCCGGCATGGAAGACCTCGTCATCGGCGGCGGCACCGAGATGATGTCGGCGCCGAAGAAGGGCCTCCTTCCGATGGGGGCGGGGAATCAGCACCTTCAGGAGATCCACCCGCAGTCGCACCAAGGCGTATGTGCCGACGCGATCGCGAGCCTCGAGGGGATCCCTCGCGAGGCGCTCGACGCCCTCGCGGCGGAGTCACAAGCCCGCGCGAATCGGGCGATCAAAGAAGGTCGGTTCGAGAAGAGCCTGATCACGGTGCGCAACCTCGACGGCAGTGTCGCGCTCGACCACGAGGAGTTCCCACGCCCCGGCACGACGGCCGAGTCGCTGGCCGCATTGGCGCCGAGCTTCCCGGCGATCGCCGACTATCGCCACGAGGACAACCCGACGTTTCGGGAGCTGATCAACCAGAAGTACCCCGACTTGGATATCCAGCACGTGCATCACGCGGGCAACTCGTCCGGCGTGGTCGACGGTGCCGCCGCAGTCCTGATGGCGAGTGAGAGCTACGCCAAGGCCCATGGCCTGAAGGCGCGCGCCCGCGTGGTCGCGACATCGAACATGGGCGACGACCCGACCTTGATGCTGAACGCGCCCGTTCCCGCGGCCCGCAAGGTGCTGGCCCGGGCCGGGCTCACGCTCGACAACATCGACCTGTTCGAGATCAACGAGGCGTTCGCGGTGGTGTCCGAGAAGTTCCAGCGTGATCTGGATCTCGATCGCGAGAAGGTCAACGTCAACGGGGGCGCGATGGCGCTCGGTCACCCGATCGGTGCCACGGGCGCGATCCTGATCGGGACGGTGCTCGACGAGTTGGAACGCATCGATGGGCAGTTCGGATTGATCACGATGTGTGCTGGTGGCGGCATGGCCCCGGCCATCATCATCGAGCGCGTCTGAGGAGGAGAGCGTCGCCATGGGATACGAGTGTTTCGACGTCGAGGTGACCGACCAGGTTGCCCACATTCGGATGAACCGGCCCGAGAAGCGCAACTCGATGATCGCGTCGTACTGGCGCGAGTTGCCCAGGATCGTCGACGGGTTCTCCGCGTCGGGGTCGGTGCGAGCCATCGTGCTCTCGAGTACGGGCCCGCATTTCTGCTCGGGCATGGACCTCGAGGTGTTCGCCAGTAACGACACGCTCGGCGCCAGTGGTCTCCGCGGCCACCGGAGTCGCGGGAACGAACGGTTCCGCAGCACCGCGATGCGGCTCCAGGACACGTTCACCTCGCTCGAACGGTCGCGCGTGCCCGTGCTCGCCGCGATCCAAGGCGGCTGCGTCGGCGGGGGAGTCGACCTCGTGTGCGCCGCCGATGTGCGGTACGCAACGGAGTCGGCGTTCTTCTCGATTGCGGAGATCGACATCGGCATGACGGCCGACGTCGGGACGCTGCAGCGCATGCCGAAGCTCGTGCCCGAAGGCATTGTCCGTGAGTTGGCCTACACCGGCCGGCGCTGGAGCGCCGCGGAAGCCCAGACCGCGGGATTCGTGAACCGGATCTTCCCGGATCACGACTCGCTCGTCGCCGGCGTGTTGGAGATCGCTGCGCAGATCGCGACGAAGAGTCCGATGGCGGTCTGGGGGTCGAAGCAGACCCTCAACTTCACCCGTGATCACCGAGTCGACGACGGGCTGGAGTTCATCGCGAACTGGAATGCGGCGATGTTCGACACCGACGACATGGCCGAAGCGTTTCGGGCCAAGGCCGAGGGTCGCGCCGCGGAGTTCCCGGATCTCTTTCCGCTCAGCGACGGCATCTGAGGTCGCGTCACTCCCGCTGCGCGACCGCCCGCTCGATGGCGTCGGCGAGGCCGTCCCGATCAGCGACGGTCACCGTGAGCGCGGAGTGGCCTTTCCGGCGGAGCAGGCTGGGGACCGGTTCGACGAAGTGGATGCAGACCCCGCCGGCGGCGGTCGTTCCGAGCGTCAATCCATCGTCGGCGAACGAGAGACGCGCTCCGGCCGCGGTCCACCATCGGTAGTCCGTCGTGATGTGGGCGGCGGACAGATTGTCGAGCGTGGTCTCCAGGGTCACGAAACCGAAGGTCGCGCGCAGGCCCTGTTCGTCCAGGGTGACGCCGTCGTGACGGGGTCGGACACCGAAGGGTCCCCAGAACGGAACCAGCTTCATGTCGAGTTCGTAGCGAAAGTGCTGGGTCATCGACGCTCCGATCGTCACGCGGCGGGCCCGGCGAGCGGGAGATGGACACGCGGTCGGGACTGTAGGTGCAACTCAGTCGTTCTCGTCGAGTCGTTCGTACGCCGCTCGGATCCGCCGACGATCGCAACTCGTTGTAGGCCAGGCCGGTGATCTCGGCCGCGTCCGTTGTCCGGGGAACGAGGAAACGGCGCCCGCGTACTCCATGTCGGTGGGCGGAGGATCTCGATCCAGGAACGCGCGGACGACCGATGCCCGGAGGGCCCGACGTCGCTGAGGAACGCCG
>JAENVU010000319.1 GCA_016650415.1 Acidimicrobiia bacterium | reverse complement strand
GGTCCGGCGCAGGCCGAGGTGCAGAAGGTGGCCGAGCGGGTCAACCGTCCGGGCGATCGGTGTGTCGAGTCTCGTGGCGTCCGGGCCTGCACCGCACGGGGCTATGAGAAGTGGCGCGCCGCGTGGATCGGGGCGGCCCAGCGGGTGCGGGCGACGGTTCCGGTGACGTCGCCAACCTACGTTGCCGTGCAACAGGTCGGCGACCGGGGGCGAAATGCCCTCGACGCGGAAGTGCGCGAACGGATCGTCGGTATGGGCACCGGATACGGCTACTTCGGCAAGACGCGCAGTGACGATCGCGGCTTCGAAAACATCGCGTGGTCCGTCCTCCCCGCGAACGCCGCGGTCGGGCTCCCGCGGGCGGTGGAGACCGCCGGCCGACCCTGCTACGCGGGCGGCCAGGCCCGCGCGGTCCTGGCCCTCTGGGCCCTGATCAGAGCGACCGGTTCCGAGTTCGACACCTGGTACCTCCCGGTCGCGACGGACTCGGACGGCATCGGCGACACGTGGGACGCGGCGAACGCACCGTGGGCGATCGCCTTCTGGCCACCGACCTGGGACACCGACGCGACGGTTCCGGTGGTGTACGCGCGCACCGACGTACGGTTGGCGCTCGCGCTGGCCCACCGGACGACGACACAGGCCGAACTGCGGACGAGTTGGGCCCGCTGGACCCATCCGGCGGCCACTTCCACCGAACTCGCCGATGCATTCTCGGTCCCTGACCCCACCGACGCACGGACCTCGCGGGTTCCCGGCGAACTCGAGACCTGCTCGTGAGCAGCGCCCGTTCCGAGATCGTCCGAGGAACGCTCCGGGCCACGCGGACTGTTCCGATGACGATCTCGGCCGGCCTCGGGGTTCTCCCCATCCTCCTCCTCCGTGCGCCGAACACCGTCGAGGCCGGAGTGCTCGGCGCGTCGGTCCTGACGGCGCTCGGGATGGGATACGCGCTCGAAGACACCGCCGCCGTCACTCTCGATCCGGTACGCACCACGCTGCGCACTCGCAGCACGATCCGCATCGCGGCCACCGCCGCCGTCGGCGTCTGCGCCTGGCTCGTCCAGCTGACGATCGGTGAGAACATCCAGCCGACGGGCGTGATTCCCGTCGCCGGGTGGCTCGCGATCTTCGTGGCACTGGCGACGGGAACGCTCGCCGTCGCGGCCACCGTCCGCAACCGCAACCCCACGAACACCGGCACCACGGCCGCGTGGACTCCGCCGGCATTGGTCACACTCTGCTTCGTGCAGTGGCAGTTCATGGTCTCCATCGGCCGACAGCCGTTGCTCACGATCATCCCGAGCGACACCGCCGTCGCCCGCTGGTGGTGGGTCACGGCCGTCGCAACCATCGTGCTCATTCGCCAGACTCGGGACCGAGGCGCGGGATCCGTCTCGATCACGGCGACGCGACAGGAGGTCGCGGCGTGACTCCCTTACCTGGACCCCGCGGTGTCGCCGCGCTGCGCGCCGCCCGCAGCGTGTTGAACGATCCCATGACGACCGTCGCGTCACTCGCCGACGAGTACGGGCGCACCTTCGCGATGCAGGCCGGGCCGGCTGCGATCGTGATCGTCGGCGACCGTGAGTTGATCAAGGTCGTCCTGACTGGCCCTCAAGACCGCTACCGCTGGGGGCCGATGTTCAAGATGGCCCTGGGCGTCTTCGTCGGGCCGACGTCGATGTTGGTGAGCGACGGCGAAGACCACGCCCGCCGCCGATCGCTGGTGCAACCGGCATTCGCCCTCCGGCGACTCAATGCCTGGCGTCACGTCGTGCTCGACGAATACGACCGCATGATCGACGCACTTCCTCTCGATCAGCCCATCGACCTCGCACCAGTCATACGGGCCAGCGTGCGACGCATCGTCGTTCGGGTGCTGTTCGGTGACGAGCTCGATGCGGACGACGTCGGCGAGCGGCTGGCTCCGGCGGCCGAGTACATCAACCGCCCCTTCGCCAAGCAACCCCCGCATCCATTCCCGTGGGGCGCCCGGCAACGAGCGCGGCGATCCCGGCAGTCATTCGACGATGTCCTCAACGAGGAGATCGCCCGACGCGCCCACGAGGCCACCCGTGAGCGCGACGACGTGCTCGACGTCCTCCTCGCGACGGAGGGACTCACCCGCCAGGAACTCGCCGACCAGGTCGTGTCACTCATCGGCGCGGGCTACGACACCACGACTGCCACCGCGAGCTGGCTCATTCTCAGGAGTGCCGGCGACGCCGAGGTCTGGTCCCGCCTCCGCACCGAGGCTGACTCGGTTGCGGTCGGCGATCAGCGGCCCTGGGCCGACGCGGTGGTGCACGAGTCACTCCGCATCCATCCCGCCGGAGCCCACGCGCCGCGACTCGCCGCGACCAGCTTCGACCTCGGGCCGTACCGCATCCGCCGCGGTTCGATCATCGCGTGGTCTCCCCTCCTGGCCGGGCGCGACCCGAACTCGTGGCCGGATCCCCTGCGATTCGACCCGAGCCGCCATCTCGATGCCAATGCACCGGAATACGCCTGGGTCCCGTTCGGGGCTGGTTCGCGTAGCTGCCTGGGGTTCGGGCTCGCGCGCATGAATCTCACCTTGCTCGCGTCACGACTCGCTCAGCG
>JAENVU010000318.1 GCA_016650415.1 Acidimicrobiia bacterium | reverse complement strand
GGATAGGACGTGATCGGTTGCATGACTGCCTCCGGGCGCGAGTGGGCCAACGGAGGAAGTACTCAGGGGAAGGTGCGCACCGTACCAAATCGCCCACACTGCAGTCGGGTCGCCCCGTCCGCCCGAGATTCCAGCGCTCGAATCGCGACCTATAGGTCGCGATTCGAGCGCTGGAAACCGGTGGGACGGATCGTCGGTCAGTGACCGGAGCGGGTGCGGGCATCGACTTCGAGCCGGATCGCGCCGTAGGCATCCCAGTGCGACAGGCCGGCCCGACGGCCACGGAGGTAGTCGGCGAGGTACTGGCGCAGGAACCGGATCACGCCGAGTTCCCGCCATTGCTGCACGTGGACGAGTTCGTGCGCGAGCAACCCGAGATCGTGCTCGTGACCGCGCCGGACGAGCACGACCCGTCCGATCGTCATCGCCGCCACTCCCGGCGTGAGGACCGGCACCACGATCACCCGCAGTCGCTCCCGGTCGACCGCAGGAACGTGGGTCAGCACCCGTCGAGCCGCGGGCGTGAGGCGGGCCACGACCTCGACTCGGTCAGCCGACGACGAAGTTGATCAGGCGGCCCGGTACCACGACGACCTTGCGGACGGTGACGCCCTCGAGCAGCGCCGCCACCTCCGCCCGCGCCGCGGCTTCGATCCCGGCGTCGTCGGAATCGGTCGCGATCACGATCTTGCCTCGCACCTTGCCGTTGACCTGGATCGGGATCTCGATGGTGTCGTCGACCAGCCACGCCGGATCCGCGACCGGGAAGTCCTCGTACGTGAGCGTCTCCGGATGGCCGAGTCGGGCCCACAGCTCTTCGGCCACATGGGGCGCGAGCGGCGCCAGCATCAACACCATCGGCTCGACCACCTCGCGCGGGGCACCGCCCTGTGCGGCGATCTGGGTGAGATGGTTGTTCAACGTGATGAGCTTCGCGACGACGGTGTTGAATCCCATCGTCGGCATGTCGGTCCGTACACCGGCGATCGTGCGATGGAGCAGCCGCCGCGACTCGTCCGAAGCCGGAGCCTCGGAAATCCGCAACTCGCCGGTGTCTTCGTCCACGACGTTGCGCCAGAGCCGTTGCAGGAACCGGTAGACACCGACGATGTCGCGTTCGCTCCACGGACGCGACGCGTCGAGCGGTCCGGTCGACATCTCGTACAAGCGCAAGGTGTCCGCGCCGTAGTCCCGGAAGATGTCATCGGGGGTGACCATGTTCTTGAGGCTCTTGCCGATCTTGCCGAACTCCTGGTGCACCGGTTCGTCGCCGACGTAGAACTGCCCGTCCCGCTCGACCACCGAACTGGCCTCGACGTAGATCCCTCGATCGTCGGTGTACGCGGGCGCTTGGATCATGCCCTGGTTGAACAGGCGCTGGAACGGTTCGGGGGTGGAGACGTGGCCCAGGTCGAAGAGCACCTTGTGCCAGAAGCGGGCGTACAGCAGGTGGAGTACCGCATGCTCGACGCCGCCGACGTAGAGGTCCACTCCCCCGGGCCCGTCGCCCATCCAGTACCGCTCGGCCTCGGGACTGACGAACTGATCTTCGTTCGTCGGGTCGAGGTAGCGCAGGTAGTACCAGCACGATCCGGCCCACTGCGGCATCGTGTTGAGTTCGCGCCAGTAGGTCTTCGGGCCGTCGCCGAGATCGAGTTCGACGGTCGCCCACCCTTCCGCGCGTGACAGCGGCGGCGCGGGCACACTCGCGTCGCTGTCTTCGGAGACCTCCGGTTCGAAGTCCATGATCTCGGGCAACGCGACCGGCAGGAGATCGTCCGGCACCGCAATCGGAAGTTCCAGGTCGTCGTAGACGATCGGGAACGGCTCGCCCCAGTATCGCTGCCGGCTGAAGAGCCAATCACGCAACTTGTAGTTGACCGTTGCCTCACCGAGATCCTGCTCCGTGAGCCACGCGGTGATCGCCGACTTCGCGTCGGTCACGCCCAGACCATCCAGTGCGACCTCGGCATTCGCCGACGCCATCGCCACACCGTCGCCGGTGAACGCCTCGGTCCACTCGCTCGCGTCGGTCCCGCACTCGTGCTCCATCAGCCACGAATCCGGGGGCGTGATGACGCAGTCGATCGGAAGGTCGAACTCGCGGGCGAAATCGAAGTCGCGCTCGTCGTGGGCGGGAACGGCCATGATCGCGCCGGTGCCGTATCCCATGAGGACGTAGTCGGCGATGAAGATCGGGATTCGGGCGTCGTTGACGGGGTTCACGGCGAAGCCGC
>JAENVU010000317.1 GCA_016650415.1 Acidimicrobiia bacterium | reverse complement strand
GTTCGATCTCGGCGTCTCGGCCCTCTTGTACTCGGGCGCGAACGCCTACTCGACACTCGCCGAGGGCCTCCGTGCGCTCGAAGGAGGATCGCCCGGTCCGATGGTGGAAGCCGCCAACCTCTATCTGGGCCGCGACGGATCCGGTCGCTACGACGCCACCTGGGGATCGTTCATCGCGATCAGCTGTGCGGACGGCCCGAACCTGAACGTGGCGGAGACCGAGGCCCTGCAGCGCCGGGCCGCCACCGAGGCACCGGATTTTGGCGCCGCCAGTGTCGGCCTCGGCTACGGATGCGCGTACTGGCCGTTCGCTCCGAAGCGGTCCACCCCGGCGGAGGTCCACGCGCCGACGGCCGAGCCGATCCTGGTGGTGGGAACGACCGGCGACCCCGCGACCCCGCTTCCCTGGGCCGAACGGCTGGCGGCGCAGCTCGGCAACGCTCGGCTGGTCGTGGTGGAGGGGACCACCCACACCGCGAGCCTCGAAGGGAACCGGTGTCTGGAGCGGACCGAAGTGGCCTATCTGGTCCGGCAGCAGGCGCCGAACGGGACGACTCGCTGCGGGTGAGGAACGGTGGGATGGATAATCTGACGACCCGTCAGATTTCGGCGAGAAGGGCCCCCACATGACGGCAGTGGTCGAACCCGGAACATCGGGCACTCCGATTCCCCGCATTGTCAGTGTCGACGATCACGTGGTCGAACCGGCCCACCTGTGGAAGACGTGGCTCCCCGAGAAATTCCGGGACGCCGGTCCCCACGTCGAACGCCGGGGTATCGGCTCGATGCGTCACGTCGGTGGGGGCACGTACGAGCAGACCTTCGATCCCGACGGGCCGCAAGCCGACTGCTGGGTCTACGAGGACCTCGTCTACATCAACAAGCGGCATGTGGCGGCCGTCGGGTTCGACCGTGACGACATGACCATGTCGCCGATCACCTACGACGAGATGCGGCCCGGTTGCTACGAACCGAAGGCGCGGATCGCCGACATGGAGATGAACCACGTCGAAGCGTCGCTGTCGTTCCCGACGTTTCCGCGGTTCTGCGGCCAGACGTTCCTCGAAGCCAAGGACCGCGATCTCGCCGCGGCGTGTGTCACTGCCTACAACGACTGGATGGTCGAGGAGTGGTGCGGCGACAGTGGCGGCCGCCTGGTTCCGCTGATCATCGTTCCCCTGTGGGATGCCGAACTCGCGGCGGCAGAAGTTCGCCGCAACGCAGCCCGCGGTGTGCGAGCCGTGTGTTTCTCGGAGATTCCCCCTCACCTCGGTCTGCCGAGCATCCACTCGGGGGAGTGGGACCCGTTCTTCGTCGCGTGTCAGGAGACGAACAACGTGGTGTGTATGCACATCGGGTCGAGTTCTCGGATGCCGGCGACGTCGCCGGATGCGCCGGTGGCCGTCGCCGCGAGCCTCAGTTTCGGCAATGCGATGGCCAGCCTCGCGGACTTCCTCTTCTCCGGCGTGCTGGTTCGCTATCCCGATCTCAAGCTCGCCTACTCCGAGGGTCAGATCGGATGGCTGCCGTACATCCTCGAACGCGTCGACGACGTGTGGAAGGAACACCGCGCCTGGGGTGGGGTGAAGGACCTCATTCCCGAACCCCCGTCGAGCTACTACTTCCGCCAGGTCTTCGGCTGCTTCTTCCGTGACGTTCACGGGCTCGAGTCACTGCATCGCGTGGGTGTCGACAACGTCACCTTCGAGACCGACTATCCCCACACGGACTCCACGTGGCCGCACACGCTCGAAGTGGCCCAGGCGATGATGGGGCATCTGCCCGCGGACGTCGTCTACAAGATCGTCCGGGGCAATGCGATCCGCATGCTCGGTCTCGATCTCGATCAGTAGGACGCGATGAGCTCCGACACACTGCTCGATCTCGATGGCCCGGCGAACTTTCGCGACCTCGGCGGGCACGTGACGGTCGACCACCGGGCACTGCGTCGGGGGCGGGTCTTTCGCAGTGACTCCCTGAGTGGACTCAGCCGGGAGGACGTCGTGTATCTGCGCGACACGCTCGCCATCGCGACCGTCATCGATCTACGCGCGCCGCACGAGGTCCAGGAATACGGCCATGGGCCGCTCGCACCGCACGTGCGGCAACTCCACCTGCCGATCGTGGACTCGACCCGGGAGCCGGCGGAGCCCAGGCGAGTGCGGCGCAAGGCCCAGGAGTTCCAGACCCTGGATCAGATCTATCTCTTCATGCTCGAGGAGTACGGCCCCCGATTCGCCGACGTCCTGCGAGTCATCGCCGATACCCCGGCACAACCGGTCGTGTTCCATTGCGCGGCCGGCAAGGACCGCACCGGGCTGACCTCGGCGTTGGTGCTCGGGCTCTGTTCGGTCCCGAACGATGCAATCGTCGCGGACTTCGCGTTCACCGAATCACGGATGCCGACGATCATCGCCCGGCATCACGAGCGCGCGGAAGGGACGGGTGCGGCGGTCGAAGTCGCCGGTCAGCAGTACGGCGCGCAGGCCCTCACGATGAGAACCGTCCTGGCCGCGATCGAGCGCGAGCATGGTTCGGTCGAGGGGTACGCGCGCTCGATCGGGCTCGAGTCGACGACGATCGCGGCGCTCCGTACCTCGCTGGTGAGTGACGAGACCCCCTGACGAGACCCCCTGACGAGGCCCCCCTGACGAGGTCGGCGTCGAGTGAGCCTCCCGTCACGTCGTACGGGTTCGACCACCCGGCCCGAGTAGTCTGCCGGAGTCCGCATTTCGCGGACGGCCGCGCTGGAGACATTCCTGTCCTTCCGCCGCGCGGAACGACAACCCGCTGAAGCGGGTGAGGAGTACCAGTGCCCAGCTTTTCTGATCTTGGCCTCGCGGCCGATCTCGTCGCGGCTCT
>JAENVU010000316.1 GCA_016650415.1 Acidimicrobiia bacterium | reverse complement strand
TTGCCGAGGCCACTCTCGCCCTCGAACTCGAAGCCGCCCTGCTCGCCGACGATCGTGCGGGCACCGTCGCAGCCGATCACGTACTGCGCGATGATGTCGAACTCCTCACCTCCGTCGCGCGGGCGGACCCGCACGGTGACGGAGTCCGCGTCTTCGTGGAGGGAGACGACCTCGTGGTGGAGCCGGATGTCGGCGCCGAGGTCGCGAGCGTGGTCGAGCATGATCGGCTCGAGGATGTGCTGGGGGATGTTGCACATCTCGCACGGGCTCGCGGCGCGGTACTCACCGATCCGGTCGTCGCCGGTGCCCCAGGTCATCATCCGCGAGAGTTCGCGGCCGGCGAACGAGGTCGCGAAGACCTGTTTGCCCATCAGGTGGTGGGGGAGCGCCCGGGCCATGACCCGGTCCTCGATGCCGAGGTCGCGCAGGATCTCCACGGCTCGCTGGTTCGTGATGTGGGCTCTCGGCGAGTTGGCGGTGGCGTACTTCGTGACCGTCAGCGACTCCACACCTGCCCGGGCGAGCAGCGACGCCGCGGTCAGGCCCGCCGGTCCCGCGCCCACGATGAGCACATCCGTCGTGATGGTCCGCATCCCCACTCCTTCACTGTTCGATCGACCAGTGAAGTATGGGAGCGGCTCGGTGGCTTGTCAAGTGACCGGCGACTCAGTCGGGGACGAACAGCTGGGCCATGAGGTCCGCGTGCCGTTCGATCGCAGCTCGCCTGGTCGGGTCGACCCCGGTCAACTCGCGGCACTCCGGTGCGACCGCGAAGATGAGTGAGCCGGCGCCGAGGAGGGCGTAGTAGGCGTGCGGCGCGGCCGCACGGTCGGCGGCGACGGATCCGATGCCTCCATCGGCGGTGATCTCGGAGAACCGCGGTGCAAGGCAGGTCTGCACCAGCCAGCGCATGCGGTCGTCGTCGTGCCGTCCGGCGTCGACCATGAAGTGGAACACCTCCGGATGCTCCGCGGCGAAGCGCACGTAGGCGCGGATCTGCTCTCGGGCCGCGGCTCGGCGCTCAGCGTTCGATGCTCGGCGCGGCCGATCGGGGAGCGTGCCCACGAGCAGGCCGAAGATCTGCGTCGCGGCGGCGCGCCACAGTGTGTCTTTGGAATCGAAGTGGTAGGTGACGAGTCCCTGGGTGACCCCGGCACGAGCCGCGATGTCGCGGGTGCTCGACGCGGCGAAGCCCTGGTCGGCGAAGGCGGTGATCGCAGCGTCCACGATGCGTTGGCGGGTGGCGTCGCGTTGTTCGGCTCGACTCATGCGGCGAATCCTACTGGTCACTTGACAAGGGAATCGTGAACCGCCATGCTTCGCTGGTCGAATGAACAGTCAACGAGGAGTCGTGCAGTGAGTCGTATCGATCCCGTACCCCGCGAGGACCTCCCGGACCTCGCTCCCGTCTTCGGTGCCTACGAGCAGATCATGGGGTTCGTGCCCAACACCGTCTTCACGATGGCGCGGGTGCCCGGCCTGGTGGAGGGCTATGCCGGCCTGGCGCTCGCGGCAGCGATGAACGGCCTGATCCCGGAGTCCCTGGCGCAGATGATCGCCAACGTGACGAGCGCGGCCGGTGGCTGTCGGTACTGCCAGGCCCACACGGCCGCGCACGCGGCGAAGCTCGGCGTGGAGGACGACAAGCTGGCCGCGTTGTGGTCGTTCGAGACGAGCGGTCACTTCGACGATGCGGAGCGCGCCGCGCTCAGATTCGCGTTGCACGCCGGGCAGTCACCGAACGCGGTGACCGACGAGGACTTCGCTGAGTGTCGCCGGTTCTACTCGGACGAGCAGATCACCGCGATCGTCGCAGTGTGCGCGCTGTTCGGTTTCCTGAACCGGTGGAACGACACGATCGGGACGACGTTGGAGGAGACGCCCCGCGCCGTTGCGGAGCAGGTGTTGGCGTCGCAGGGCTGGACCGCGGGGCAACACGCATGAGCCGGATACAACCGATGTCCACGGACGAACTCGAGGAGTACGCCGAGGGCTTCGCGCTCATCGAGGGGTTCATGGGCTTCGTCCCCAGTTCGTTGCGTGTGATGGCGCGAGTGCCGGGGCTCCTCGACGGGATGACGGGCCTGTCCAGCGTTGTCTTCCTGAACGAACTCCTCCCGGTGGAGTTCAAGCAGCTGATCGGCTTCATGGCCAGCGCGGGCGCCGGGTGCCGGTATTGCCAGGCGCACACGGTGGCGCACGCCGCGCACCTGGGCGTCGAAGCCGAGAAGCTCGCGGAGCTCTGGTCGTTCGAGACGAGCGATCGCTTCGACGACGCCGAGCGCGCCGCGCTCCGACTCGCGCTCCACTCGGGGCAGGCACCGAACTCGGTGACCGACGAGGACTTCGCGCAGTGTCGTCGGTACTACTCGGACGAGCAGATCACCGCGATCGTCGCCGTCTGCGCGCTGTTCGGGTACCTGAACCGATTCAACGAGACGATGGCGACGACCTTGGAGGAGACTCCCCGCATGATCGCGGACGAGGTGCTCGCTCCCCAGGGGTGGATCGTCGGGCGGCACGGGTGAGTCTCCCGCCGACCTTGGTGACCCTGACCGGTACCGGTGTGCCCTTGCCGGCGCCCGGACGAGCCGGGCCGGGCACGCTCGTGCGGTACGGCGATGTCGCGCTCCAGTTCGATGCGGGGCGCGCGACCGTGCTGCGTCTCACCGAAGCCGATGCGCCGCCGCACGCGTTGACCGCCTTGTTCGTCACCCATGTGCACAGCGACCACGTCGTCGGCCTCGCCGACATCGTGCTGACCCGTTGGCTCTTCCATGACCTCCACGCGGCCACTCCGCTGCCGATCGTCGCGTCCGAAGGCGCCGCGGCGCGCTTCGTGCGGCGGATGCTCGAGGCCTACGACGACGACGTCGCGCTCCGGATCGCGCACGTGCAACCCGAACCGCCCTCGGTCGACCTCCGAACCTTCGACGCGCCGCCCGAGCCGGCCCGCGTGTGGGAATCGGACGACGCCGCGGTGACCGTCGATGCCGTGGCGGTGCACCACGAGCCGGTCACCGGCGCGGTCGCATACCGCGTCACGACCCCGAGCGGCGTGGTCGTGATCTCGGGTGACACGCGTGTGTGTGACGAAGTCGAACAGCTCAGCGTGGGCGCGGATCTGCTCGTCCATGAGGCCTGCCGGACGACCGCGATGCGCGGCGCGATCGCGGGAACGTCGTTCGAGACCATCTTCAGCTACCACGCCGACACCGTGCCGCTCGGCGCGCTGGCCCAGCGGGCGGCGGTCCCGCACCTGCTGCTGAGCCACCTCATCCCACCGCCGTCCGGCGACGCCGAGGCCGACGCGTTCGCCGCCGACGTCCGCGACGGGGGCTACACCGGCCGGGTGACCGTGGGTGAGGACCTCACGACCGTCTCGATCGGCCCCGCCTCCTAGAGTCATCGCGGCTTCGGCAGCGCGGCGACGGGACGGCTGATGACCACCAAGGACGAGGACCTGTTCTGGGATCTGATCGACGAACTGCGGGCCGAAGATCCGCGGGTCGAGGAGGGCACGATCATGGGCGGGCGGTGCGCGCGCGTCGCCGGTGAGTTCCTCGGGCTCGTGGGCTTCAAGGGCTCGGGTCTGGTCGTGAAGCTCCCGGCCGCCCGGGTCGCGGAACTCATCTCCGCCGGTCACGGAGAACCGTTCGCGCCCGCGGGCAAGGTGTTCAAGGAGTGGGTGTCGGTCCCGAAGCGCGACCGCCGCCGCTGGCGGTCGCTGCTCCGGGAGGGCGTCGCCTTCGTCGCCCCCTGAGGCGCCGGGTCTGCTCGGTGCGCCATGATGCAGCCTTCGCGGCCGCGTTCGAGCGGCCGGTGTTGACGAGGAGTACTGATGGCGTTGCAGATCGTCGGAGCCGGGGTCGGTCGCACAGGGACCCATTCGTTGAAGGTGGCGCTCGAGCAGCTGCTCGGGGGCACGTGCCACCACATGGCCGAGATGTTCGACCGTCCGGATCAGCGAGAGGCGTTCACGGCCGCCATCGACGGTGAGCCGACGGACTGGACCGCGGTGATGGCGGACTTCACCGCGATGGTGGACTTCCCCGGCTCGTTGTTCTGGCGGGAGATGGCGGCCGCCTTCCCCGATGCACCGGTCCTGCTTTCGACCCGCGACGCCGAAGGTTGGTACCGCAGTGCGTCGAACACGATCTTCCTGTCGTTCGATCACGTGCCTCCCGAGGGCCGGCCGTGGATGGAAGCAGTCCGGCGGGGGTTGCGTGACCGGTTCAGCGACGACTTCGAGAACAAGGACGCGATGATCGCGGCGTACGAAGCGCACAACGCGGCCGTGCGCGCCGAAGTGCCGGCCGACCGCCTGATCGACTGGACCCCGAGCGACGGCTGGGAGCCGATCTGTGCCGCGCTCAACGTGCCTGTCCCCGCCGAGCCGTTCCCGGTCACGAACACGACCAAAGACTTCCGTGAGATGATGGGTATAGATCCGCCGGCCTGAGGCGACCGCGCCAGCGGCCCGGCTGTGGCAGGCTGACCGCCGTGCAGCTCCCGGAGACGAAGTACGCGCGGACCGCCGACGGGCTCCGGCTCGCGTACCAGCAGTGGGGCGAGGGGCCGCGCTTGCTGGTCGTCCCGCCCCTCGTCTCCAACGTCGAGGTCGCCTGGGAGCATCCGGGATATCTCCGGATCGACGAGTACATGGGCCGCTATTTCACCTGCGCCCACTTCGACAAGCGTGGAGTCGGGCTCTCCGACCGGCCCGAGGACATGCCGACACTCGAGCAGCGGATCGACGACATCGTGACGGTCATGGACGAACTCGGCTGGGAGCGCGCGCACCTGCTCGGTCTCTCCGAGGGCGGCGTCATGAGCCAGCTCTTCGCGGCGGATCACCCGGAGCGGGTCGATCGAGTCGTGCTGACCGACACGCTCGTTCCCGTGCGCTACCTGGATCGGATACCGGACCGGATCGAGCCGGGTGACCCTCCGCTGCGGACACCTTCCGAGACGGTCGCCATGTTCCGCGCGCTCGTCGACGGGTGGCCGGAGAACACCGACTACTTCCTCGACTGGTTTGTCCCGAGCCAGTCGGAGGACCCGACGTCGCGGCGGTGGTTCGGCCGCCTCCAGCGGATGTCGGCGAGCCCACGCGACTTCGCCCACCAGGTCGAGAGTGTGCTCCGACTCGACGCGGGCGACGCGCCGGAGAGGATCACTGCGCCCACCCTCGTGACCCACGTCAAGGGGGATCGCGTGCTCCCGGTCGCGGCGGCTCGGGTACTCGCCGATCTCGTGCCCGGCGCGCGGTACGTCGAGTTCCCAGGGGAGGACCATTTCCCGTGGCTCATGGACAACTGGCGCGAGATGGCCGACGTCTTTATCGAGTTCTGTACGGGGGTCACGCCGACCCGCCAGACCACCCGACGCTTCGCGACGGTGCTGTTCACCGACATCGTCGACTCGACCAAGCGGTCGGCGTCGGTCGGCGACACTGCGTGGCGCGCGATCCTCGACCGGCATGATCGACTGGCCCGCGAGTTGATCGACGAGCACGGCGGTCGGGTGGTCAAGAGCACCGGCGACGGACTCCTGGCCGTGTTCGATGTCCCGTCGCAGGGGGTGTCCTGCGGGCTCGAGCTCTGCCGGGCCCTGGACGCGATCGATGTGCCGATCCGCGCCGGCGTTCACGCCGGCGAGATCGAAGTCCATGACGACGGCGACGTCTCGGGCATCGCGGTGAATCTGGCGGCGAGAGTGGAGCAGGCCGCGGCTGACGGTGAGTTGTGGGTGTCGTCGACGGTCCGCGACATGATGCTCGGTGGCGCGGCCGGCTTCGACGAGCGCGGCGAACACGAGCTCAAGGGCATCGAAGGTGCCTGGAAGCTCTTCGCGGTGCGCTGAGGCGACCGCGATCGTGCGTCAGACGTTGAAGCGGAACTCCACGACGTCGCCGTCGTGCATGACGTAGTCCTTGCCTTCGATGCGGACCTTGCCGCGGGCCTTGGCCTCGGCCATCGAACCGGCGTCGACCAGGTCATCGAAGCTGACCACTTCGGCCTTGATGAACCCGCGCTCGAAGTCGGTGTGAATGACGCCCGCGGCCTGGGGGGCAGTCCAGCCCTGATGGATGGTCCACGCCCGTGATTCCATCGGACCGGCGGTGAGGTAGGTCTGTAGGCCGAGGGTGTGGAAGCCGACGCGAGCGAGTTGGTGCATCCCGGGCTCGGTCTGGCCGACACTCTCCAACAGTTCGGCGGCGTCCTCGTCGTCGAGTTCGAGCAACTCGGCTTCGAGTTTGGCGTTGAGGAACACGGCGTCGGCCGGAGCGACCAGTGCGCGGAGTTCGTCCTGCATCGCGGTGTCGGTCAGGCCGGCTTCGTCGACGTTGAACACGTAGATGAACGGCTTCGCGGTCATCAACGAGAGCTCGCGAAGGTGGGACACGTCGATGCCCGCAGCTTCCGCGCCGGAGAACAACGTCGTGCCGGCTTCGAGCAACTGCTGGGCGGCGAGGACGGTGTCGAGGACGGCCTTGTCGGTCTTCTTGCCCTTGACCTCTTTCTCGATCCGCGGGACCGCCTTCTCGATGGTCTGCAGGTCGGCGAGCATGAGCTCGGTCTGCACGACCTCGATGTCGTCGCTCGGGTCGGTCTCGCCGGAGACGTGGATGACATCGTCGTCGGCGAAGACGCGCACGACCTGGCAGATCGCGTCGGCCTCGCGGATGTTGGCGAGGAACTTGTTGCCGAGGCCCTCGCCTTCGCTCGCGCCCTTGACGATGCCCGCAATGTCGACGAACGACACCGTTGCGGGGACCGTCTGCTTACTGATGAAGATGCCGGCGAGGACATCGAGGCGCGGGTCGGGGAGCGGGACGACGCCGACGTTCGGCTCGATGGTCGCGAACGGATAGTTCGCGGCGAGCGCGTCGGCTTTGGTCAGCGCATTGAAGAGGGTCGACTTGCCGACGTTGGG
>JAENVU010000315.1 GCA_016650415.1 Acidimicrobiia bacterium | reverse complement strand
GTTGCTCGCCAGTGGCGATGCCTACGAGTGCTTCGACACCCCGGAAGAGCTCGAAGCCATGAATGCCGAACGCAAGGCCGCCGGTCTGCCGCCGGGCTACGACGGTCGTGGTCGGAACCTGGATGCGGACCAGCGGGCCGCGCTGGCCGCCGAAGGCCGCCCGCGGACCGTACGGTTCCGCACGCCGGATACGGGTCGGAGCGTGTTCACCGACGCGGTGCGCGGCGAGGTCGCGGTCGAGTGGTCGACCATCTCCGACTTCGTGATCGTCCGCTCGGATGGTTCGCCGCTGTTCTTCCTCGCGAACGCGGTCGACGACGTGGCGATGGGCATCACGCACGTCATCCGCGGTGAAGACCTGATCGACACGACGCACCGGGTTCTGGCGATTCGTCAGGCCCTCGGTGCGAGCGAACCGCCGATGTACGCGCATCTGCCGTTGATCCTGCAGGCGGACCGCGCCAAGTTGTCGAAGCGACACGGTGCCGTCGCCGTCGAGGATTTCCGCGCCCGCGGCATTCTCGCCGAGGCCTTGTTCAATTATCTGTCGTTGCTGGGGTGGGCGCCGGATGACGATCGCGAGGTCATGAGTTCGGACGAGGTCGTCGCGGCGTTCACCCTCGATCGGGTGACGCACTCCGCCGCGATCTTCGATGACAAGAAGCTCGAGTGGATGAACGGGGAATGGATCCGCCGCCTCTCGCTCGACGAGTTGGTTGCCCGAGTCCGCCCGTTCGCGACCGAGGGGTACGGCGACGAGCTGGACGAATCGATCCTGGTTGCCGGAGTGGCGGTGGGCCAGGAGCGCGCGAGCACGCTCGTGTCGTTGGCGGATCAGTTGGGGTTTCTCTTCGCCGGCGACGGGTTCACGTTCGCCGACGAGGTGTGGGAGAAGGTCACCGCCGTGGAGCAACCCGCCGCCGTGCTCGACGCGGTGATCGGTCATGTCTCGGCGTGTGAGTGGAATCCCGACGCGATCGGCGAGATGCGGGCCGCGATCACGGACCTCGGACTCAAGCCCGGCAAGGTCATGAAGTTGCTCTACGTCGCGGTCGAAGGGCGAGCCGCGGGACTCCCGCTCTTCGATTCGATCGAGTTGTTGGGCCGTGAGGTATCGCTGGCCCGGCTGAGGGCGGCACGCGACCGCCTGGCCTGAGCGCCGCGCCGCCGTGGCGGCTCCGAATCGGGTTCGGTGGGTCCCTCGGCTATGATTACCGCCGCCCATTCGGGGGTGGTGTAATCGGCAACACAACAGGTTCTGGTCCTGTCTTTGGGGGTTCGAGTCCTCCCCCCCGAGCCAACCGAGGGAAACTCCTCGGCAACGTTTGGCCCCGTCGTCTAGTGGCCGAGGACGCCGCCCTCTCAAGGCGGTAACGGCAGTTCGAATCTGCTCGGGGCTACCAACCAAAGCCCGGGACATTGTCCCGGGCTTCGTTGTGTCCTGACCCGACGAGACCGCCGCGCGCACGTGATGCACGCGCCGCGCGCGTGTCCGCGAAGTAGTCGGTGACGGTGTCGCCGACATTTTTTTTCGCGTGCCGCGCGCGCGTCATGCCGTGTGCCGAACGCGACGCGTCGATGGATGCACCACGACGCGCGTTCGTCGCGTGTTCTCACTGCGCGTGAGTAAACGCAGAGAATTGCGCGCGTTCGGTCGACGCTGCGTGTGTTCGCGTGTGTGTTCGCGCGTATGTCGCGCAGGTGAAGGTCGCAACGCGCGACCGCAACGACGTGTCGCGCGCACGTGCGCGCGACGAGGAAATGCTTGACGTTGCGTTCGGAATACGTTTCCATGGTTCCGGAATGACGAGAGCGGCGGAGGAAATGCGCGGTTGAGCGATGCTCGTCGACAAAGATTGTGTTCGTGTGAGTCGTCGTAGGACATGACGATGCACACACACACGAAAGATCGTGGTGGGTGTTCTCCTGAAGTACACGCCGTGTGCGTCGGGGTCCGCCGCGTAAACGAGGCGATCGAGCGAGTACTGGGGTTCGGTCTCGCCTCGTTCCCAGTAGACACCGACAGAAGGTGGTGACCATGCCTCCAGCAAAGCGAAGCACGCGTAAGGCGGCGGCCAAGAAGGCTCCGGCGAAGCGCAAGGCAGCGAAGAAGGCTCCCGCGAAGCGGAAGTCCGCAGCGAAGAAGAAGGCTCCGGCCAAGAAGGCTGCGAAGAAGAAGGCTCCCGCGAAGCGGAAGGCTGCCAAGAAGGCTCCTGCGAAGCGGAAGGCAACGAAGAAGGCAGCCAAGAAGACCGTGAAGAAGGCGGCCAAGAAGAAGGCGGTCAAGAAGGCTGCGAAGAAGAAGGCCCCCGCGAAGCGGAAGGCTGCGAAGAAGAAGGCTCCGGCGAAGCGCAAGGCGACCAAGAAGGCCGCCAAGAAGAAGGCTCCGGCGAAGCGCAAGGCCGCGAAGAGGCGGTAGCGACGGAAACGTCGAAAACGGGGGAGGCCACTCGGCCTCCCCCGTTTTTTTTGGGTCGGGACCGGCCGCTACAGGTCGCGCAGCAGCCGGAAGGATTCGCCGAGTTGGCGGGATTCGCCGACTCGGGCGCGGTCGGCAACCCGAACCGAGAAGGCTTCGTGTTGCGCCGCGACATCGGCGGCATCGGGATCGATGTTCATGGTCGAGCGCCATTGGCTCCGATGGCAGAGCAACGCCGCGACCTTGGTCGCGATCGAGTCCTCGATCGATTCGATGTGGTCGGCATCGTCGGCCTCGAACAACATCAACAGGTCCGGTCGATGGTGGGCACCACCGACACCGGGAAAGAAATGTGGATCGCGCGCCGCGACCAGACCGTCGACGGTGATCCAGCCCGCGTGCCGGTGATCGGGGTGAAGGCGGTATCGCTTCCACGGATCGTGACCGATCACGACGCGGGGTCGCACTTCACGAATCGTGCGACACACGGCTCTCCGACCGGCCAGGTCGCTCTCGAGTTCGCCATCGACGAAATCTCCGAAGTGCACGATGCCGTTTCCGAGCGCGCGCGCCGCATCCCGAGCTTCGGCGCGCCGGGTCCGCACGAGCGCCGCGAGATCCTGTTGGGTGTCCCAGGTCCCCTTCGAACCGTCGGTCAGGACGAGGAGATGGATCTCCGTACCGGTCGCGGCCCACTTCGCGAGAGTCCCGCCGCAGCCGAACTCGATGTCATCGGGATGCGCACCGATCGCGAGGACGCGATCGGGCGGCGGCAGTGGCGTCGGTATCGGCGGGAGCGGGTCAGTCATGATGTGGCGAGATCCTCGGGGAGGTCGACATCGAAAGCCAGGGACGAGTTGCGGACCACGCGGACGGCAAGCCCCGCAGCTCGGGCTCGGGCGGCGTGGCGTCGGGCCGAGCCGGGACCGTAGGCGAAGAGTGAGTCGGCGTGCGTCGGGATCGACATCACCGGTGTGCCGTCATCGCGGTGACAGGGAACGATCGTGACGATCCCCGGCTCCGAGCGGTCGAACCACTCGAGGGATCCAGGCTCGGCCCGTGGCAGATCTGCGTGGGCGACGATGACCCGGTCTCGCCCGTGGCCGCGGTGATGATCGAGCCCGGCGCGCGCGGCGGCGTCGAGGCCGCCATCGCGGTCGTCGATGACGTCGACGTCGAGGGCACGAGCCCACTCGCGCACTTCGGGAGCCGACGAAACGATCACGAGCGGGAGGTCGCCGGCGGCGCCGACCACACGGTTGGCCATGGCTTCGGCGAGGTCCGCTCGTTCGGATGACGACAGGACGTCGGCGAGGCGAACTTTGCCCGATCGAAATGCACGAATCGGGATGACGACGCCCGCACGACGCTCGAGACCGGGGACGGGCTGCATGGGGCTGCGTATGCTACCGGCCCGTGGAGCCAGTTTTTGATGTGGTGCGAGGCGTGCTCTACCCACCGATGCACCTCGGCGTCCGCTGGACCATCGAGGGATTGGACAACATTCCTACGTCCGGCGCGGTCATCCTCGCGTCGAACCACGTCTCGTATCTCGATCCGCTCGCGCTGGGGTACATCGCGACCAAGCGAGGCCGCCGGACTCGATTTCTCACCAAGGACGAACTCTTCGCGAGGCCTCTGCTCGGCGGAATCCTCGACCGGTGCGGAATGATCCCTGTGAGTCGGGGCAGCAGTGCCGCGGCCGGCTCGCTCCTTGCCGCCGAGCAGTCCCTGGCCGCGGGGCGCTGCGTCGCGGTGTTTCCGGAGGGCACGATCTCGCTTGATCTCGAGCCCATGGTCGGCAAGACGGGGACGGCGCGACTGGCCGCGACGACGGGAGTGCCCATCGTGCCGATCGGCCTCTGGGGCCTGCACCGTATTCTCTTCAAGGGCCGGAAACCGCGGTGGCGGCCGGGCATCGCCGAAGTCGTCATGGTCGGAGCGCCGATCACGGTTGATCCCGGCGATGACATCGCCCTGGCCACGGACCGGATCATGGACGCAGTGTGTCGACAAGTCGGTCGGGCGCGGGCCGCGTATCCGCAGGTTCCCAAACCTGGTGAAGGGGACTGGTGGGTTCGAGCGCCCGAGACCGCAGTCGTGCGGAGCTGTCGATGACGCGCGTCGCTGTCATCGGCGCCGGATCGTGGGGCACCACGGTCGCTGCAATCGCAGCCACGAACGCCGACGCGGTGTTGTGGGCGCGGGATGCTGATGTCGTCGCCCGGGTGAACAACGACCACACCAACCCCGACTATCTCCCCGACATCGCACTCCCACCGTCGTTACGGGCAACTTCGGATCTCTCCGACGCGTGCTCGGACGCGGATGTGGTGGTCATGGGTGTGCCGTCACATGGTTTTCGGTCCGTCCTGGAGGCGGCACGCCCGGCGATCCGTGATGAGGTCCCCGTCCTCAGCCTTTCCAAAGGGGTCGAGCAGGGGACGTTGTTTCGGATGACCGAGGTGGTCGCCGATGTGCTGGGCAGTCATCGCGCCGACCGCATCGGTGTGCTGACGGGCCCGAACCTCGCTCGCGAGGTCGCGATGGGACAACCGACGGCGTCGGTCGTTGCCGTCACCGACCCGGACGCGGCCATGGAACTCCAAGCGCTCTTCATGACTGCGACCTTCCGCGTGTACACCAATCCTGATGTGGTCGGCTGCGAGATCGCCGGTGCGCTCAAGAACGTGATCGCGCTGGCGGCCGGGATCGCCCATGGGCTCGGATACGGCGACAACACCAAAGCCGCGTTGATCACGCGCGGCCTCGCCGAACTCGCCCGGCTCGGCACCAAGCTCGGTGGCGACCCCATGACCTTCTCGGGGCTGGCGGGCATGGGTGATCTGGTGGCGACGTGCACCAGCGAGAAGAGCCGGAACCGGACGGTCGGAGTTGCGCTCGGTCAGGGCCGAACCCTCGACGAGATCGTCGCGGAGATGAAGATGGTGGCCGAGGGAGTCAAGAGCACGCAGGCTGTACTGGAGCTTGCCGCTCGACACGGTGTGGAGATGCCCATCGCCGAGCAGGTCGGTGCCGTGCTCTACGACGGTGTCCCGGTTGCCGAGATCGTTCCCGCGTTGATGCTCAGGGAAGCCAAGCCGGAACTGCGGAATCCCCAGTGATCGTCGGCGCCATCGGTGGAGCCGGTCGTGGGATCGTCGACCCCCGAGGTTCGATCACGGTCGCGGGGGAGGCCTGGACGCTCGACTGGTGGATCGGCGCGGACGATCGTTGGCGCGTGCCCAGCCGGGAACCTGCGGTGCGGCAGGGTGCGTTGGCGGGCGCACCGGTCGCGGAGACCCGGGTCCGGGTTCCGAGCGGTGATGCAGTCCAGCGCGTCTACGCAGTTGGTGGTCCCGGCGATGTCGTGATCGCAGAAGTCGAAAACGATTCGCCCGCCGCGTTCATCGTTGCGTTCGTGATCACCGGCGCGACCTCGATCGCGCTCGAGGGCAACCACGTCCTGATCGACGATCGCGTTGCCATGGTGGTCCCGTTTCCGCCGCCGCGCTGGGACGTCACCGATGTCGCGTTCGAGCCGGAACAATGCGGAGCCGAGACCGGGCGGTTCGAGGCGCGGCGCTTCGCGTCGGGCGAACTCCGGGCCGCGCTGCTGTTCCCGCTGAGCCATCGCAACCGATTCCGCGTCGGGATTGTCAGCGGTGACGTCGTGCCGGCCGGGTTGGACCTCGCCCAGGTGCCCGCCGCCGATGCCGCCGCCCGTGGTTGGCGCGTGCACCTCGACCGGGGAATGCGGGTGACGGGTCCTACCGAGATGGTCGAAGCGATCGACTGCGCTCGCAGCCAGGTCTTGCTCGAGCCGGAGCCCACGCCCGCGGTTGCTGCGGCGCTGGAGGACTGGGGCTTCGACGAGGCCGCGGAGTACGCATGGCACGGCATGTCGATCCGGGAGCGCCGCCGCGCCCGTCGGCGGGTCGGACTCGATCGGGATCCGGGACCCGCGGCGGTCTTACTCCGAACCCGTGACGGTTTGGTCCGGGACACCGACGACGGCTTCGAGCTGCTCCACGCGCCCCCGGCGCCCGGGATCGATCTGGAGGTCCACGACGCGCCGAGTCGGCACGGCACCATCTCCTTCGCCCTGCGTTGGCACGGCGAGCACGCGGCCCTGCTCTGGGAGGTCCGCGATGCGACGGGGCCGTTCCAGGTCCAGGCGCCCGTGATGGCGCCCGGTTGGTCGAGTCAGGCCGCGGTCGGCGAGACCCTGCTGCGGCCGGTGACTGCCTGATTCGATCGCCGGAGGCCCGCCGGATCACCCATCGAGGCGGATCGTCGCGATCCCGCCGGCGCGCAACTCGAAATCGCCCTCGATCCGCGAGGTTGGTCGGCCGAGCAGATCGACGAGCCACCCGCGGGCCGGTCCACGGTCGAGTTCGATCTCGACGACCGTCGGCGCGTCGGTGGGGTTGAACACCCGCACGGTGATCAACCCCGCTTCTCGCCGAACGGCGGAAGTGATCGCGCCGCGAACCGTGAGTGGCCGGCCGGTGCTGGGCCGGGTTCCGCTCCCGGTCCCTCGAACCCGCTCGAGGGGCACGAGGACTTCATCCGCGATCCGATAGAGGTCCGCGTCCTGCCAGGTGCCCGTATGGGCCATGACTGCGTACTCCACCGCGTACGGGCCTTGCAGCTGAGGGCCTTCGAGTGGATCGAGCGGACCGGCAGGGTTCGGTCGCAATGCCAGTTCGGAGCGCGACAGATAGCCGGTCGCTCGCAACACCGTGAGTGCGAGTTCGGAGCCGTCGTCGACGACCTCGTATTCGAGCAGTCCGTCGTGGATCAACGCCAGACCTTCCTGGCCGTCCGAGGCGTCGACGAAGCGGCGCGAGACGAAGGTCGGCAGGGGGGCTTCGTGGGGGCCGCCCTCGGTGGTCAGATCCCGGGCGACGACCGCGAACGCGCACTCGGCGTGTGACTGGGTGACCGGACTCGGGAGTGGGAAGTGAGCTCGAATCCGGTGGTCCCGGCACCGATGATCGAACTCGGTGCGCACGCGGAGGAAAGGTTCGCCGGCGCGAAGTTCGAGCGTGGTGATGACTTCGGTGAGGATCTGTTCGTCGCTCCGGCGGCTGCAGGCCCGCTCGTTGCCGATGGCATGGTGCGGCCATCGGTACCAGGTGACCACCCGGAGTTGCGACCGTACTGCGCCCCGTTCATGAAGTGTCACCGTCACCGCTTCCGGGTGGTCGATCACGACGTCGTTGGTGGGTGGCGAGTAGTTGTAGGTGTCTCCACCGTCACCGCTCTCGACCAGTCGACCGAGGCCGCGGGCGACGGTGCCGTCGCCGGTCGTGATCGTGTAGGTCCCGGTCTGTTGGTCGACGTTGACTTCGAGATGCTCGTTGGCGAGCCAGTGCTCTCCGGCGCGGAGACCGGTGTCGGGGCCCGGACCGTCGACGGCCGTGAAACTGCGCCACCCGAAGGCGGGGATCGACGCCACTCGTGCGATCACGTCGCGGGTCGGGGCGCGCATGACCCGAACTGCGATGGTGTGGCCGGCATCGCCGAGTGCGACGAGTTCTTCCTTCAGGTCGTCGAGATCGACGACGGAGTCTCCGGGGCCCGCGCCAATGCACGTGAGGGCGATTTCGCCGCTCGATCGATCGAGGTCGTACCGGGTGACGCGATTCCCCGCGAGTTCAGGGCCGCGCATCATGTCGGTCAACCACGACGTCTGTTCGGGGGTGACGGTGGTCGAGAACGCGAGACCACCGAGCTCGGCCACGACCTGGGCGGGGACCTGGGTGCCGTCGTCGGTCGCGACGAGGTGGACCGGTCCTTCCCCGGGAACCGGGAATCCGACGAGTCCGCTCCGGTCGTGGGCGCCCACGTTGACCACGATGGTCGTCCCGGCGGGAACGTCGACGTCTGCGCTCAACGCCGTCATCGCATCGCGGGCGAGTCCGTCGCCGATCTGGCGGGCCTCTTCGTACCGGACGTTCACCGCATCGACGACCTCGTCGGCACTACACGCGCACGAGGAGTCGTGGGCGCTGTTGAGGACCAACAGTTTCCACGCCACGTCGAGCAGGCGGTCGGGGTAGCGGTCGGGCGCGAGCACCAACGCCGAGAGCGGTTCCGCCCGACGCTCGATGGCGCGCTCGGCCGCCGCACAGGCCTGATGGACATCGACCCGATTCGACGCGACACCCATCAGGACGTTGGCGCGCGCACCCGATCGCAGCTCACCGCGCCAGGTGTTGAGACCCGCGACGGGCTGCTCGGCCAGGTATTCGGGGAGCGAGGTCACGACGAAGCGGTAGTCGTCCTGGACCGCGTTGGCTTCACCGACGACCCGACCCAACCATGGTTGAGGCATCTGGTGGTCGGTGCCGTTCATGAGCAGCAGGCCGCTCCCGGGGATCCGGGCGTCGCCGATCTCGTGCTCGTAACTGCGGGCTCGACCGATGAGCTGCTTCGCGTCATCGGGAAGGTCGCGACCGTTGGAGTACGAACCGTAGAGATACTCGGCCCGGACGCGACTGCCATCCGGCGCCTCCCACCAGAACGCGCCCTGGGTCACCGCCGACGGGACACCCCGCCAGACGACGGCGTGGTCGAGGCCGGCTTCGCTCAGGATCTGGGGCATCTGCGAGACATGACCGAACATGTCCGGGAGGTAGCCGACCTCCATCGGACCGCCGAACTCGGTGGCGCGGTGGATTCCCATCTGGAGGTCGCGCACGATCGTCTCGCCCGAGACCATGAACTCGTCCATCAGGATCATCCACGGCCCGATGGAGAGCCGGTTGCTGGCCGCCAACCGGGTCAACGACTCTGCCGCCTCCGGGCGGATCTCGAGATAGTCGTCGAGCACTGCAGTCTGACCGTCGAGCAAGAACCGCGCGTAGGCGAGATCGTGTTCGAGGAGTGGGAGCAGCTCGTCGAGCAGCTTGACCAAGCGGATTCGGAAGGTCTGAAACGGCGAGTACCACTCGCGGTCCCAGTGGGTGTGGGGAACGATTGCGACCGTTGTCGGTTCAGCCATCGGAGCACTGTACGACGGAGCGGCCGGGCCAAGTTCACGATCCCGTCAGGTATCGGTCGCTCTCCCTTCATACGGGGGAGACCAGAGCGGAAACACCGTGTCCGTACCTTCCTCTCCGTCGTTCATATTCGCGATGACAGAGCAACGGCGCTCGCGTGGTCGCACCCAACATTGGAGGAATCTGGTGAGCCCCAAGCTCAAGCGGTTGATCTATGCCGTCATCATGGTCACAGCGATCGTCATGGCCTTCGCCG
>JAENVU010000314.1 GCA_016650415.1 Acidimicrobiia bacterium | reverse complement strand
TGGTGTCGGAGGGGGGACTTGAACCCCCACGCCCGTTAGGGCACTAGCCCCTCAAGCTAGCGCGTCTGCCGATTCCGCCACTCCGACGTGGAGGGGAGATTGTAACGAGCCCGGCACCGCTGAAGGCGACTTCAGGTCGTTCTACGCTCCCGGATATGGACGATCTCGTCGAGCTCCTCGCGTACGAACGGATCCGTCAACTCGCGGCCCGGTATGCGCTCGCCGTCGATACGCGGGACATCTCGACATTGGTCGGTCTCTTCGTGCCGGATGTCCGAGTCGGTCGTGACCGTCGCGGTCGCGAGGCACTCGCCGAAGACTTCACGACCCAGCTCCGGGCCATTGGCCGCAGCGTGCTCAACGTCGGCACCCACGTCATCGACCTCGTCGACGAGGACCACGCCACCGGGTGGGTCTACACGAAGGCCGAGATCGAGGCCGACGGCCGTTGGATCCATCAGGCGATCCTCTACGAGGACACCTATGAGCGCGTTGACAAGGTCTGGGGATTCGTGCGGCGCATTCACCGCCTCTGGTACGGCGCCGAGCCGGGCGTGAACCCACTGACGCTTCCGCCGGCCAACTGGCCCGAACATCACACCGGCCTCGGCACCGTCCCGGAATGTTTCGCGACCTGGCAGACCTTCTGGCGTTGAGCTGACCGACGGGTGCCGATGATCGATCGAGAGATTTCTCACGCGCCCGCTTGACAGCGAACATACGTTCGTGTACGGTGGGTTACGTTACTTCCCCGGCCGTCGAACCCTCCCATGGGTGCGACGGCATCGCGCTCGGGCGCCGACAATCGATTCGTGTCGTGAGGGAGGAAACCGGTGGCTGCTGTACTCGATGATCTGACCATCGATTTCTTCGACCCCGATGGGTTGTCCGCGGCCGCCGATGCTCTGCTCGACGCGGATCCGACCGAGTGGTCGGACGCCGTCCTCGCGGCGGAGATCGTCCGCCGGCGCAGTGCGATCGATCGCCTCGAAGCTCAGTTCGCGCAGCTCACGTGGGCCGCACATCAACGTGGGATCGGCGCCGCGGATGGTTCCCCTTCGACGGCCGCCTGGCTCCGCCGCCGGACGGGGATGCGTGAGGGTGACGCCCGCGCGGCGATCGAGGCCGGCGAAGCCGGTGATGCACTGCCCCGGACCGCATCGGCGTGGCGCGACGGGGCGATCAGTACGGGTGCGGCCCGCACCATCTTCGGTGCCCGCGTCACCGGTCACGCCCCGAAACTCCGAGCGATCGAACCGCTCCTGTTGGACATGGCCCGCGAGGGTGTGACCCGCGAGCTACAACGGGCGTGTGGGCATTTCCGGGCCTGCGCCCAAGCGGAGGGGACCGAACCGCGCGACCACGACGGCGTCACGGTGTCCCAGACCTACGGGGGTCGGACGGTCCTCAACGCCGACCTCTCCTCGACCGCGGCCGAGATCGTCACCACCGCACTCCATGCCCTCACCGACCCACCCACCGACGACGATCGTCGGACCGCGGCTCGGCGTCGCGCCGATGCTCTGGTGCGGATGGCCGAACTCGCCTTGGCTCAGCTTCACGGCCGCGACCCCGATGGGCCGGTCCGAGCGCGGGCGGCGTGCACCGTTGTGATCGACTGGCCCACCCTCCACAACGGCGAACTCGGTCGCATGGACGGCGAGTTCACCGGTGCGCTGCACCGCAGTGATGTCGAACGACTGTTGTGTGACTGCAGCGTGGCGCGGGTTGTCACCGGCCCGAAGGGCATGCCGATCGATGTGTCACCGAACCGGCGGACCATCCCCACCGGCCTCCGCCGGGCGCTCGCCGTTCGAGACCAGGGCTGTCGATATCCGGGTTGTCGAAAACCCACCGGATGGTGTGACGCCCACCACGTCATCCACTGGCGACACGGAGGGCAGACCATCCTGATCAACCTCGTCCTGCTCTGCGATCACCACCATCACGTCGTGCATCAACGCGGGTGGAGTGCCACCTTCGACGGCACCACCCTCCGCGTCTACAACCCCGACGGCGTTCAGGTTCAGTGATGGTCGCGCGCGTGCACCCGACCGCAGCGGTCTCAGATGACGGTGGCTTCTTCGGCGAAGTGGCAGGCCACGGGGTGGCCCTGGCCGCGGTCGACGAGCTCGGGCTCCTCGGTCGCGCAGATGTCCTGGGCCTTCCAGCACCGGGTCCGGAATCGACACCCCGACGGCGGGTTCGACGGGCTGGGCACATCACCCTCGAGCACGATCCGGTTCCGTGCCCGTTCCTTGCGCGGATCGGGCACCGGCACCGCGGAAAGCAACGCCTGGGTGTAGGGGTGACCGGCCCGTTCGTAGACGTCGTCGGCGTCGCCGATCTCGACGATCTTGCCGAGGTACATGACCGCCACCCGATCACAGATGTGACGCACCACCGAGAGGTCGTGCGCGATGAAGACGTAGGCGAGGCCGAGCCGTTCTTGGAGATCTTCGAGCAGGTTGACAACTCCCGCCTGGATCGACACGTCGAGCGCCGAGACCGGCTCGTCGAGCACGATGATGTCGGGGTCGAGGGCAAGGGCGCGCGCGATGCCGATGCGCTGGCGTTGGCCGCCCGAGAACTCGTGGGGGAAGCGGTTCGCGTGCTCGGGGTTGAGCCCGACGAGCCCCATCAGCTCCGCGACCCGATCGGCACCGCCGGTCCGCCACGTGCCGTGGATTCGCATCGGCTCGGCGATGATGCTCTGGACGGTCATCCGCGGGTTGAGCGACACGTACGGGTCCTGGAAGACGATCTGGAGCTTCGATCGCAACGTACGCAGTGCCGAGGTCGACAACGACTGGATGTCGACGCCGTCGACGAGGACCCGGCCACCGTCCGCATCGAGCAAGCGCAGGACCGCGCGGCCGGTCGTGGATTTCCCGCAGCCGGACTCCCCCACGATCCCGAGCGTCTCACCCCGGTTGACGCTGAAGGACACGCCGGAGACCGCCTGCACGGTGCCGACCACCCGCCGGAAGAACCCCGCTCGGATCGGGAAGTTCTTGACGAGGTCCTGAACGACGAGGATGGGCCCGTCGGCGTCGTTCACGGCGCGGTCGGTGGCCTCGGTCATGTCTCGGTCCCGGTGCCGACGCGTTCGGGAAAGAAGCATGCCGACCGATGACCGACACCGACCTCGACCAACTCGGGCCGCTCCTGATCGCACCGTCCGCCCAGATCGGCGTACGGGCAGCGAGGATGGAAGGCACAGCCACTCGGCAACCGGATCAACGATGGCGGCTGCCCGACGATCCGATGCAGCCGCGAGTGCTTCTCCGTCCGGCGGTCCAGTCGCGGCAACGAAGCGAGCAGGCCCTCGGTATACGGATGCTTCGGCTCGTAGAAGGTGTCGTCGACGGAACCGAACTCGACCTGCCGGCCGGCGTACATGACGATCACCCGGTCCACGACCCCGGCCACCACACCGAGGTCGTGGGTGATGAGGATGATCGACGAACGCGTGCGGTCCTGGATCCGCTCCAGGACGTCGAGCACCTGGGCCTGCACGGTGACGTCGAGCGCAGTCGTGGGCTCGTCGGCGATCAGGAGGTCGGGATCGTTCGCTATCGACATTGCGATCATCGCTCGCTGGCGCATCCCGCCGGAGAACTCGTGTGGGAACTGATCCACCCGCTCGGTGGGGTTCGGAATCCCCACGATGTCGAGCAGCTCGACCGATCGCGCGCGCAACTCCTTCGGGGTCGTGTCGGGATGGTGGACGCGGATGGCCTCGGAGATCTGCGCGCCGACCGAGTGCACCGGGTTCAGTGCGGCGAGCGCGTCCTGGAAGATCATCGCGATCTCTTCGCCCCGGATGGGCTGCAGCTGCTTGTCGCTCAGGCCAAGAAGCGACCGTCCCTTGAACCGGATGTCGCCGGCGATGGTGGCCGATCGCGGGAGCAGGCCGAGAAGTGCCAGCGATGTCACGGTCTTCCCCGAGCCGGACTCCCCCACGATGCCGACGGTCTCATTCTCGGCGACGTCGAACGTGGCGGAGTCGACCGCGTGCACGTCGCCGTCGTCGGTGTGGAACGTGACCGAGAGATCCGTGACCGAGAGCAACGGTCCGGAGGCACCCGTCGACGATGACGATGACGATGACGATGACGACGATGATGGAACCGGTGGTGCGATCGGTGGCACGGAAGTCAGGTCGTCGTCGGCCATCAGTGTTTCTCGCTCTGCGGATCGAACGCGTCGCGGAGACCGTCACCGATGAAGTTGACGCACAGCACCGTGACGAGGATCGCGATGCCGGGTCCGTAGATCAGATACGACTTGTCGCTCCCCACGTAGCCTTCGGCCGAGGACAACATCCGACCCCACGACGTCTGCGGCGGTTGGACGCCGAATCCGAGGAACGACAAGGTCGATTCGGTGATGATCGCGGCCGTGACGGCCAGGGTCATGTTCACCATGATCGGACCGATGATGTTCGGCAGGATGTGACGCACGATGATGCGCGCCGGTCGTGCGCCGGCGGCGCGAGCCGCCTCGACGTACTCCTTCTCTCTGATCGCGAGTACCTGGCCCCGCACCACGCGCGCGATGCCCATCCAGAACAGTCCGGAGAGCACCAGGATGATCACGATGCCCGTGCTGCCGAAACCTTCCAGCGCGACCGCGAGGATCGCGAGTTCCGGGACCACGAGGAACACATCGGTTAGTCGCATCAGGAACTGGTCTGCGACGGCACCGAAGAACCCGGCGACGGCACCGACCATCGTGCCGAACGCAACCGACAGGATCGCGATCGAGAAGGCGATCTTCAACGACAGTTGGCCGGCCACGAGGATGCGGGTCAGTTGGTCGCGTCCCAACTCGTCGGTGCCCAGCCAATGGGCCGAGCCCGGCCCGACGGAATCGGCCAGGAGATCCAGCCGGTTCGGATCGAAGGGGCTGATCCAGCTCACGCCGAAGCACGCGATGACGAGCAGGATCAGCACGACGAGGGCGATCACCGCCCCCCGATGACGAAAGAATCGTCGGCGAAAGAGCTTCCATTGGGTGATCGGCTCCGGCGCGAAGTCGAGCCCGTCGTCGACGTTGGGAACCTCGGGTGCGACGGCCGTCATGTCAGCCGGACTCGGGGGTCGAGGAACCCGTAGAGAAGATCCGCAATCAGGTTGAACGCCATGATGAAGATCGCGCTGATGAGCATCCACGCGACCACGACGTTCGAGTCACCGACGAGCAGCGAGTCGTAGAAGAGCTGGCCCATCCCCGGGATCGAGAAGATCTTTTCCGTGATGATGAGCCCGCCGAAGAGGGCGCCGGTCTCGAGGGCGACGACGGTGACGAATGGGATCAGCGCGTTCCGGGTGGCATGGCGCCAGGTGATCGTGCGGCGCGGCACTCCCTTGGCTCGCGCGGTACGGATGTAATCGGTGGAGAGCACGTCGAGCATCGACGTGCGCAGGTATCGGCTCCACGATGCGATGCTCTGCACCGTCAGGGTCAGGACCGGCAGGAACAGATGACGCAGGTAGTCGAGGTTGAAGCCGCTGCCGCCGGCACTGTGGAGACCCACGGTGTAGAAGATCGGCTCCTTCAAGTCGAACCACTGCTTGGGGCCGACGGCGAGAAACTGTTGTGAGAGCAGACCGAACCAGAACGGCGGCATCGCGATGCCGATGAACGCCAGTGCGGTCAGCGTGTAGTCGGGAATCGAGTACTGACGGACCGACGAATAGACCCCGACGAAGAGCGCGACCCCGATCGAGAGGATCGAGCCGAAGATGATGAGCTGCAACGTGTTCCACATCGCTGGTCCGAGCATGTCGCTGACCGGCTGAGTGGTCCGGGAACTGGACCCGAGATCGCCGTGGGCCGCGTTGCCCAGCCACTTGCCGTACTGCACGACGATCGGCTGGTCGACGCCGATGTTCTTCTCGCATCGCCGTACTGCCGTCACCCCTTCGCGGGAGGTTCGCAACTT
>JAENVU010000313.1 GCA_016650415.1 Acidimicrobiia bacterium | reverse complement strand
CGTCACCGTGCGGGTCCGCCCGCGCGACGGAGGTGAGGAGTTCGACATCATCGCGCAGTACGTGATCGGCTGCGACGGTGCCCGCACGATCGTCGGCGAGCAGGGCGGCTTCGAGTTCGAGGGCGAGAGTGGCCTCGGCAACGCGATCACCGTGTGGGTCGAGGCCGACCTCGCGAAGTACACCGAGCACCGCTCCGGCGCGTTGTTCGTCGTCTGCAACCCCGGCAGCGACGACATCGTCAGCATCTGGACCTGCATCGAGCCGTGGAACGAGTGGAGCACGATCTTCGTCCGCCAGGGCCAGAAGCCGAACGAGCTGACCGAGGACGCGGTGATGCCCCGGGTGCTCGCCGCGGTCGGCGATCCGAGCGTGGACGTCCGCATCAAGCACATCAGCCAGTGGGAGTTCAACCATGTCGTCGCCGCCCAGTACCGGCGCGGTCGCCTCTTCATCGCGGGTGACGCGGCGCATCGCCACCCGCCGGCCAACGGGCTCGGGAGCAACACCTCGATCCAGGACGCCTACAACCTGGCGTGGAAGCTCGCGCTCGTCGTGACCGGACGGGCGGGCGACGGTCTGCTCGACACCTACAACGACGAGCGCCAGCCCGTCGGGCGCCAGGTGGTCGATCGCGCGAACCAGAGCGTGGGCGAGATGTTGTCCTGGCTGGGCCCGATGGGGGTGCTGGACGGCCGGACCCCCGAAGCCGCGCTCGAGCATCTCGACGAGATCTACGGACCGGAGGGGGAGGCGACCCGGACGGACCTGCTCGCCGGACTCGAGACGATGAACGCCCAGTTCAACGCGCACGGCGTCGAGTTGGGCCAGCGGTATTCCTCTGCCGCGGTGGTGGACGACGGCGCGCCGTTCCCGCCGTACACCCAGGATCCGGAGCTGCACTACCACCCGACGACCCACCCGGGCGCGGCGCTCCCCCACGCGTGGCTCGGGCGCGACACGCACGACATCTCGACGCTCGACCTCTGCGCCTACGACCGGTTCACGCTGATCGTGGGCGCGGACGGTGCCGATTGGGAGCAGGCCGCGGGGAAGGTCGGCGACGAGTTGGGTGTGGAGATCCGGCCGTTCTCCGTCGCGCTCGGCCAGGAGTACAACGACGTGCTCGGCACCTGGACCCACAACCGAGAGGTCACGGACCAGGGCTGTGTGCTCGTCCGGCCTGACCACTTCGTCGCCTGGCGGAGCCACGATCGCGTCGCCGAACCGGCCGAGGCCCTCCGGGCCACGATGCGCCAGGTGCTCGGCCTCACCACCACCGATTCCCGATCCATCCGACCCGAAGGAGCACTCGCATGACATTCGCATGGGACCCCGACCACCGGAAGTACCTCGACGACCACCTCTGGGCGGTGCTGGCGACCGGTCGAGCGGACGGCTCACCTCAGCAGTCGATGGTCGGCTACGTCGTCGACGACGAAGGCCGCCTGATCATCTCGGCCAAGTCCTATACCGCGAAGTGGAAGAACGCGCTCCGCCAGCCCAAGGTCTCGGTGACCGTGCCGGACGGCCGCGCGCACCTCGTGATCTACGGCAAGGCCGAGACGATCGACGAGGACCCGCTCCGGGCCGAGCTGACCGCGCACATCTTCGCGGCGATGTCGGGCACCGAAGCCGCCGATCCGACGACGCTCGTCGACACCCTGAACGAGCAGCAGCGCACGGTCCTACGCATCACCCCGACGAAGACGATGTACCTCGGCTGAGTCCTGGCCGCAGGTGGTGCAACGATGTGGGCCCTACGCTCGGCGCATGACCGAGACGGCGCCACCACCCCAGCCCGGCCCCACGACCGATCCGTCCGAAGTGGCCGAACGGCTCCGGATGCCGATGGTCGATGCCATGCAGACCCAACGAGCGGTCCGGCGGCTCATCACCACCGAACCGGTCGCGCACGAGGTGTTGCTCCCGCTCCTCGAACTCTCACTCAAGGCCCCGACGAGTTCGAATACGCAGGACTGGACCTACCTGGTCGTCGAAGATCCCGAGCAGAAGGCCCGGATCGGCAAGGTATACGGCCGGCTCTACAAGCTCTTCAATCCGATCGTGACCCGCCAGGCGAAGGGTGATCCCCAGGAACTGCGCAACATGGCACCGGGCCAATGGCAGGCCGAACACTTCGCCGAGATCCCGGTTCTCGTGATTCCGTGCTACCGGAAGAACATGAACCACCGCCCGACCGGTCGACCGCAGATCCGAGTGTCGTCGTTCTACGGTTCGGTCTACCCCGCGGTCCAGAACTTGCTGCTGGCATGCCGCGCCGTCGGGCTCGGCGCATCGCTGCAGACCCTGCCGATCTGGTGGATCCCGTCGATCCGCAAGATCCTCGACCTCCCGCGCGACGTGCGGCCGGTGTGCATCATCCCGATCGGATGGGCGAAGGGCCGCTACGGCCCGACCACGCGAACTCCGATCGGTGAGGTCGTCCACCTCGACCACTTCGGCAACCAGCCGTTCATGGATTCCGCCGGCTAACCCGGCCCGGGGAGAGCGGTCCAGGGGGTCGACTCGTCGTTGCGGGTTCCGCCCGTGTCCGGGCAGCCCGCGAGGTCGGCACCCCCGGTGTTGAGCACCTGGCCCCGGTCGTAGTACCGGTTGAGAACACCACCGACGGTGACGTTGATGATCGGTACGGTCGGATCCACGTCGGTGATGCAGAGCGTCGGGTCACAGCCGTAACACCCGGCGTTGCCGGTGTCGGAGCCGTCGAAGGTCTCGAAGCCCATCTGCGCGAGCACCAGGCTCTGACCGGCCGGGATCACCCGTTGACCCCACAGATCGAACGTGCGCTTCCCGATGGTGACCGTGACGGTGACCGCGAGTGATGAGCCCGAGGTGTTGTCGACGCGCACGGCGCTCGTGTCCCAGTCGCCGGCCGAGTTGTCGGCGATACCGACGAAGACCGTGTTCGGCGAGCCCTGCCATGGCGAGGGCTTCGTACGGAGATGGTGCGGGTGATGGGTGTCGTAGTAGCCGGCGTACACCGCGACGTCCGACGACGACACCGCGCCGACCGACACGATGCGGCTGGCCGTCGAACTGAGGCCACCGGTATCGGTGACCTTCACCGTGACGGTGAACGCGCCGGTGGCCGTGTAGGTGTGTGATGCCGTCGACGACGACTTCGGGCCCACGACCGTGCCGTCGCCGAAGTCGAACCGGTACGACGCGATGGGTGTGGCATCCGTGTCCCTCGACGCGGACGCATCCGCAGTGACCGAGAGCGGAGTGATCCCGGAACCGGGCGAGACCGTGAGCGCGGCCACCGGCGCGGCATCGACCGGTGGTGGTGGCGGAGGCGGCGGGGGGGGCGGCGGAGGCGGTGGCGTCGATCCGGGGAGTAGCGCGACATCGCGGGCGATGTCCCAACCAGGCCACGACGCGGCGCCGACCGCCGCCGGTGGCCTCGCGTTGTTCCCGACCGCGAAGGGATGGATCACACCGAAGCCGTCGACGGTCACGCCACCGGTCCCGCCCGTGGTGAGCGCCACACCCTGGACCGGGACCGAGGTACCGAGGAACACGCCCGTGGCCGCGGGCGGCGCCGCTCCGCCTGATCCGATCTTGAACGGGTAGAGCCTTCCGTCGCGGGAAACGACGTACCCGCCCTTCCCGTCGGCGGTGATTGCGATACCTCGCGCCCGGTCCTGACCCAACCAGTAAGGCGCGCCGATGGCCGCAGGGGTGCGGCGTGCGACCCGGTTCCGAACGCGTGAAGGCCGCCGAACGCGTCGACCACGTAGCCGCCGGTCATATCCGGCATCAGCGCGACTCCGCGCGCGATGTCCCAGCCCTGCCAGTACGCGACGCCCTTCGGCGTCGGCGGAGTCGCTCCGGAGCCCACGGTCAACGGGTGCAGACCGCCGAACCCGTCGAGCATGTACCCGTCCGTCCGGATCGCCAGGCCTCGTGCGATGTCCCAGCCGAGCCAGTACCCGCCGCCGCGAACGGCGCGGCCGCGAGCGCGAACGCGACCGCAATCACGGTTGTCCCGAAGGCTCCCAGCCGCCGCATGCTTCTCCGTACTCCCCTGTCGACCGAGCCCCGGCCGACACATCACCGGTCGGGAACCCCCAATCCGCGCGGCAGGCTACGCAGCCGCCCGCGGAACGGCCTGAGCTGTTCGCACTATTTGTGCGTCAGGGCGACGGGGTCGACGCGAGGCTCCAGCCTCGGTCGGACAACGCGGCGCGCAGCCCGCGCTCGAGTTCGTCGACATCGCCCCCGAAGGCGGTCAACTCG
>JAENVU010000312.1 GCA_016650415.1 Acidimicrobiia bacterium | reverse complement strand
GGCAACTGGTGGGTGTTGCTCGGGCTGCTCGCGGCGATCAACGTGTTCGTCGCCCTGTTCAACTTGCTGCCGTTGCCGCCCCTCGACGGCGGACACGCCGCAGTTGCGATCTACGAGGGTATCGCGTCGAAGGTGAGGGGTCGGCGGGTGCGAGCCGATTATCAGAAACTGATGCCGGTCATGGCCGTGGTCGTCGTCGTCATTCTGATGTTCGGACTCTCGACGCTCTACCTCGATATCCGCAGCTTGTAGCCCGGACCGATCAGTTGACGCTGCGGCCCCTGCCCTCCCAGTAGGGAGCCCGCAGGTCTCGCTTGAGGACCTTCATCGCGCCGGAGAGCGGAAGCGGCGTGTCCCGGAACTCGAACGACTTCGGTACCTTGTAGCCGGCGATCAACTCGCGGGCGTGGTCGCGAAGTTCGTCCTCGGTCGCGGTCGCGTCGGCACGGAGTACGACGATGGCGTGGACCTGCTCACCCCATGTGTCATGCGGAATCCCGATGATGGCGACCTGTTCGACCGCCGGGTGAGTGGAGATCGCGCTCTCCACTTCGGCGGAGTAGACGTTCTCGCCGCCGGTCACGATCATGTCCTTCACGCGGTCGACGAGGAACAGGTAGTTCCCCGCGTCGAGGTAGCCGGCGTCGCCGGTGTGGTACCAGCCGTCGGCCATCGCCTCGGCGGTGGCCTCGGGCTTGTGCCAGTACTCCCGCATGAAGTTGCCGGCCCTCGCCCACACTTCACCGGTCTCGCCGCGGGGAAGCGCGTTGCCTTCGGCGTCGCGGATCGAGAGGACGACACCGGGCACCGGGCGCCCCGCGGAGCGGAGCCGATCCCCGCCGACTCGGTGGTCGTCGGCGCTGAGCCAGGTGAGGACCGCCGAGCACTCCGTCATGCCGTATCCCTGGGAGATTCCGAGGTCGGGGTAGAACTCGATCAACCGGTCGAGGACCGCCGATGGCATCGGCGAGGCGCCGTAGGTCAGGAGTTCGAGGGTTTGGAGTCGTTCGGGCCGGAACTCCGGATGGTTGAGCAGCATGGCGATCATGGTGGGCACCATCACGGTCTGGGTGACCCGGTGCCGCTCGATCAGGTCGATCGCGCTGGCCGGATCGAAGAGGGGCATGAACACGCTCGTCCCCCCGCTCGAGGGTGTGCCGAGGATGCCGCCCATCGACGCGGCGTGGAACATCGGCGTCTGGTGGAGAAAGACGGCCTGGGCATCGAAGTCGAGCGTCATCGCGACGTGGTACAGGTTGAGCATTTCGGCCCGGTGTTCCAGGAGGACCCCCTTGGGCAGTCCGGTCGTGCCACCCGTGTACATCAGGACCGCGGGATCGGTCTCGTCCGGCTCGTCTGGTGTCGTCGGCTCGACCGCCGCCAGGAGATCCTCGTAACCCATGGTGTGAGGAACGTCGCCCTCGCCGATGAGAACGACATGACGGATGGGGCTGGGTTCGTCGGAGGCCGCCATCGCGTTCGCGAAGTGCTGGGCGAACATCGTGTCCACGAAGACGACCTCGGTCCCCGAGTCGCGCACGATGTAGTCGAGTTCCTTGCCGGCGAGACGCAGGTTGAGCGGGTTGATCACGCCACCACCGAGAAATGCCGCGTGGTACAGCTCGAGGTATTCATGGCTGTTGGTGGCCATGACCGCGAACCGGTCACCGGGACCGATGCCCAACTCGTCGCGCAGCGCGCGATGCAACCGGAACACGCGCTGGGCGTGGTCGGCGAAGGTGCCCTGATAGTGATCGTCGACGAAGCCGACCTTGTCGGCGTGGGTCTCGACCGCCGGGAGCAGCTGGCGGTGATAGATGAGCTCTTGCATGGCTGGGGTCTCCCGAGCGGGTTGAAGGACCGCTCGACATTGCCTGACAATCGGGCGCAGCGCCAGTGCCTGTGGGGATCTTGCGAAGATCCCGGGGTTGAACCCGGTGTGCGATGGGTCCCGACGTAGGCTCGAACCGATGACCACTCCCCGCCGCCCGACTCGTCAGGTCCTGGTCGGTCGACCACCGGGGCCCAGCGTCGCGGTCGGCGGCGATGCTCCGGTGACGGTCCAGTCGATGACGACGACCAAGACCGCCGACGTCGAAGGCACCCTGGCGCAGATCTACGCGCTTGCCGCGGCCGGGTGCGACATCGTCCGTTGCACCTGCAACGAGGAAGAAGCCGCCGAAGGGCTCGCCCAGATCGTGCCCCGCTCGCCGGTCCCGATCATCGCCGACATCCACTTTCAGTACCGGCTCGCGCTGGCCGCGATGGAGGCGGGTGTTCACGGCCTGCGGCTCAACCCCGGCAATATCCGCAAGGCGGCACACATCCAGGCGGTGGCCCAAGAAGCGAAGGACCGCGGGCTGCCCATCCGCATCGGGGTGAACGCAGGTTCCTTGGACCCCGACATCGAGAAGCAGTACGGCCTCACGCCGGAGGCGTTGGTCGCGTCGGCGCAACGAGAGTTGGCGCATTTCGCGGAGGTCGATTTCGACGACGTCAAGATCTCGGTCAAGGCGAGCAACGTTGCGTTGATGATCGACGCGTACCGCCTGCTCTCGGAGACGGTCGATTACCCGTTGCACCTCGGGGTGACCGAAGCCGGACCGCCGCCGGCGGGCATCGTGAAGGCCACGGCCGGTATCGCGACACTGCTGGCCGAGGGCATTGGCGACACCATCCGTTACTCGCTCACCGCCGATCCGGTGGAGGAGGCGCGCGCCGGTCGTACATTGCTCGAGGCGCTGGGTCTGCGTGAACGCCGGGGCCTCGATCTCATCGCGTGTCCGAGCTGTGGCCGGGCCGAAGTCGACGTCATCAAGGTTGCCGGTGACGCCATGGCCGCGCTCGGCGAACTCAACATCCCGTTGCAGGTTGCGGTGATGGGCTGTGTGGTGAACGGTCCGGGCGAGGCCCGAGAGGCCGACCTGGGCATCGCCGCCGGTCGGGGCCGTGGTCATCTCTTCGTGAAGGGTCAGGTCGTGCGGGTCGTGCCCGAGGCCGAGATGGTCGACGCGCTCGTTGCCACGGCCAAGCAGATCATGGACGACGGCATCGAGGCGGTCAT
>JAENVU010000311.1 GCA_016650415.1 Acidimicrobiia bacterium | reverse complement strand
GCGGAGGGAGTGGGATTCGAACCCACGGAGCTTGCGCTCAACGGTTTTCAAGACCGTCCCGTTCGTCCACTCCGGCACCCCTCCCGAAGTCCTCGCAGGCTACGAGATCAGAGTGAGAGCGGCAGCACTTCGGACGGCGTGAGGATCTCGGCACCGTCGTCGGTCACGACCAACGTGTGCTCGAACTGCGCGGTGCGCAGGCCGTCACTCGTCACGGCAGTCCACCCGTCCGACCACAGCCGTTCGCGATAGGACCCCATCGTGATCATCGGTTCGATCGTGAAGGTCATCCCCGTTTCGAGGAGCATCGAGGCCGACCGCTCCTCGTAGTGCGGGATCGAGAGCCCGCCGTGGAACTCGCGGCCGATCGCGTGACCGCAGAAACTGCGGACCACACCGAAGCCGTGCGACTCCGCGTGCTGCTGGATCGCGCGACCGATCGCCCACACCGGCGCGCCGGGCTTCACGGCCTCGATCCCGAGGTACAGCGATTCCTTCGTGACCCGGATCAGTTCGGTGGAACGAGGGTCGATCTCGCCGACCGCGAACGTCGCGTTGCAATCACCGTGCACGCCGCCGAGAAAGATCGTGACGTCGACGTTGACGATGTCGCCGTCGCGCAACTCGCGATCGTCCGGGATGCCGTGACAGATCACCTCGTTGACCGAGGTGCACACCGACTTCTCGTAGCCCTTGTACCCGAGGGTGCTGGGGTAGCCGCCGCGCTCGATGTACGCGTTGTGCGCGACTTCGTCCAGGTGATCGGTCGTGACGCCGGCGGCGACCGCCGCACCCACCGCGTCGAGCACTTCACCCGCGGCGAGACCGGCCGGGCGCATTGCGCTGATGATCTCGGGCGTCTTGACCAGCGGCTCGTCGCGCCCGCGCGGCCACCCGTCGGTCTCGACGTACGGCGGGCGGACGATCTCGGGCGGCACCTCGCGCCACGGGCCCACCACTCCCGCACGCACGGGTTCGTCGCGGTTCCGGTGGCACTTCTTGTATTTGAGGCCACTGCCACACCAGCAGGGGTCGTTGGTTCCGAGTCCGGCCACAGACGCAGGCTACCTGGCACCCCTCCGGGTCGTTCCGACGCGCGTTTCGCGACCTATAGGTCGCGATTCGGGCGCTGGAAACCGGGGTGGGTGTGCGCGACCTACCGAGCGGGGACGGTGGTGAAGCCGGCGGTCGGGACGAGGACGTCGGGGACCGCGAAGGACCCGTCGGCCTGCTGATAGTGCTCGAAGAGGTACACGAGCGTCCGGCTGATCGCGCAGGCGGTGCCGTTCAGCGTGTGGACCAACTCGGTGCCACTGTCGGTGCGGACACGGGTCTTGAGCCGCCGGGCCGAGAAATCCCGATAATTCGAGCAACTCGTGGCCTCGCGGTAGCGACCCTCGGAGGGCAGCCAGACCTCGATGTCGAACTTCTTCGCCGCCGCCGCGCCGAGGTCCCCGGCCGCGATGTTGACGACGCGGTACGGCAACCCCAGGCCGCCGATGATGCGCTCCTCGATCGCGAGGATGCGCTCGTGTTCGGCGTCGGACTCGTCCGGTGGGACGAACGCGAACATCTCGACCTTGTCGAACTGGTGCACCCGGAAGATGCCACGAGTGTCCTTGCCGTAGGTACCGGCCTCGCGGCGAAAGTTGGTGGAGAACCCGGCGTAGCGGAGCGGCAACGCCGGCCGGTCGAGCAGCTCGCCCCGGTGCAACGCGGACAGCGGCACCTCGCTCGTCCCCACGAGGAACAGCTCGTCCTCGGGGAGGTCGTAGACCTGGTTGCGATCGGTCGGGAAGAAGCCGGCTTCCTCCATCACGTGCTCGCGCACGAGCACGGGCGGCGCCACGGGAACGAAGCCCTCACTCACCAGCAGACCGAACACCCACTGGACCAACGCCAGCTCGAGCAGCACCGCTTCGCGCATCACGTACGCGAAGCGGGAGCCGCCGACTTCGGCACCGCGATCGGAATCGACGAAGCCCATCGTCTCCGCGAACGCGGCATGGTCGAGCGGCGGTGGATCACCCGCGGTGCCGACGGTGCGCACCACCTCGCCCTCGTCCTCACCGCCGTCCGGGACCGACGCATCGGCCGGATTCGGGACACTCAACGCGAGCGCTCGCACCGCGGCCTCCGCCACCGCGAGCTCCGGTTCACGCGCCGCGAGGTCTTCCTTCAGCTCGCCTGCGGCCGCGATCTTGGCCGGCCGGTCCTCCGGCGATGCCTTGCCGATCTCCTTGGACGCCGCGTTCTGACGCGCCCGCAACTCCTCGACCTCGGTCAACACCGCGCGCTGCGCGGCGTCGGCCGCGAGCAGCTCGTCGATCAGGCCGGGCCGGACGCGTTTGCGTTCGATACCGGCGCGGTAGTCGGGCTCGTCCCGGAGTCGTTTCAGGTCGATCATGTCGCTCGCTCAGTCGTCACGGACTTGGTCGCGGAGCTGC
>JAENVU010000310.1 GCA_016650415.1 Acidimicrobiia bacterium | reverse complement strand
CGCGTCCGAGTTGCGGGAACGCCAGGAGTTCGCGTTCGAGGCCGCGATCCGGATGCGCGATCGGCTCATGATGCAAGCAGTCTGGGAGCGCATGGGGATCGACCGGAAGACCATCACCGAGACGATGTTCCGACCGCGCGCCGAGGGCGGGAACCCGTTCCAGGCCGCGCTGTTCTCCAAGATCGTGCCCAACTGCAAGAAGCTCGGCCTGCTCGATGCCGGCGACGGATGGCTCCGGGACCGCTTCACCGAGATCGGCGTCATCGAGTACGAAGATGCCCTCGACACCGGCGAGGAATACGAAACCTTCGCGTTGACGACCTAACCCCAGCCCCTTTTTCGGCGCTTGAATCGCGACCTATGGGTCGCGAACCGCGCGTCGAAATCGGTGGGTTACCAGCGGACGTCGACGTCGAGTGCCGCCCGAAGGCGTTCGCCGTAGTCGGCACGGCTGATCTCGACGGCGCCGAGCGATTCGAGGTGCGGGGTGACCCACTGCACGTCGAGCAGGCTCGCGCCGGTCGCTCGCAGACGGTCGACGAGCGCAACCAGCGCCACCTTGGACGCGTCGGTCTCCCGATGGAACATCGACTCGCCCGCAAAGAGCCCGTTGACCGCGACGCCGTACAGCCCGCCGACCAGTTCACCGTCGCACCAGGCCTCGACACTGTGGGTCCACCCGAGTTCGTGCAATCGGACATAGGCCCGCACGAACTCGTCGTCGATCCAACCGTGCGGCCGACGCGGGTCCGCACACGCACGCATGACGGTCTCGAACCCCGTATCGACCCGGATCTCGAACCGGTTCACGTTCCGTCGCAATGACCGGGTGACCCGCAGGCCGTCGAGCGGAATCACGCCACGATGCGCCGGCGACCACCACCCGAGCCGCCCCCGCCGACCCAACCGCATCGGGAAGAGACCGCGTCGGTACGCCGCGAGCACCGTGCCCGGTTCGAGGTCGGCCCCGACTCCCGCGACGTCACCGTCACCCGCCTGCTCCGGATCGGGCAACTCCCACTGGCTGGGTGGCGGTTCGATCGGCGCCGGGATGGCTATCGAACTCCCATGGGCGCGGCGTCGGGAACGATCGGAGCGGGGAGGTCGGTCGCCCCCGTGAGGGCTCGGTCGACGGCCGCGGCGCACGAGCGGCCTTCGGCAATGGCCCACACGATGAGGCTCTGGCCGCGGCCCATATCGCCACACACGAACACATTGTCGACATTCGTCGCCCACCGGTCGTCCCGGCTGACGTTGCCGCGCTCGTTGAACTCGACCCCGAGCTGGTCCAACAGCCCATCGCGCTGCGGACCGACGAAGCCCATCGCCAGCAAGGCAATGTCGCACGGGAGTTGGAAGTCGGAGCCTTCGATCTTCTCGAAGCTCATCCGACCGTCGGTGAACTTCTGCTCGACCTCATGCGCTCGTAGCGCCCGAACGTTGCCCTCGTCGTCACCGAGGAAGCACTCGGTGTTGACCGCGAAGACGCGCTCGCCACCCTCTTCGTGCGCGGACGACGTCCGGTACATCATCGGCCAGGTCGGCCACGGGTTCGCGTCCGGACGGTGGTCCGGCGGCCGGGGCATGATCTCGAACTGGTGGATCGTCGCGGCCCCATGGCGATGCGAGGTGCCGAGGCAGTCTGCGCCGGTATCGCCCCCACCGATGATGACGACGTGCTTCCCGGCCGCGGAGAACGGGTGGTCCGCCAGGTCGCCGGCCTGCACCTTGTTGGCGGGCGGGAGGAACTCCATGGCCTGGTAGATCCCCGTGAGTTCGCGTCCGGGAATCGGAAGATCGCGCGCCGCAGTTGCGCCACCGGCGAGGACGATCGCGTCGAAATCGGAGCGCAACTCCTCGACGCTGACGTTTCCACCGACGTTGGCATTCACTCGGAACTGCGTCCCTTCGGCCTCCATCTGCGCGAGGCGACGGTCGAGCACGCGCTTCTCCATCTTGAACTCGGGGATGCCGTACCGGAGCAGTCCACCGATCCGGTCGGCCCGCTCGAACACCGTCACCGCGTGACCGGCACGCGTGAGTTGCTGCGCGGCGGCGAGCCCCGACGGTCCGCTGCCCACAACGGCGACGGCCAGACCGGTGGCCACGCTCGGCATCACGGGCTGGATCGGGCCGTCGCCGAAGCCGTGCTCGATGATGCTGACTTCGACCTGCTTGATCGTGACGGGATCTTCGTTGATGCCCAGGACGCACGCCGCCTCACACGGCGCCGGGCAGAGCCGACCGGTGAACTCCGGGAAGTTGTTGGTCGCGTGGAGCCGGTCGAGCGCCTCCGCCCAGTTCCCCCGGTACACGAGATCGTTCCACTCGGGGATGAGGTTCCCCAGCGGACATCCGGTATGACAGAACGGAATGCCGCAGTCCATGCACCGCGCCGCCTGCTGTTGGAGATGAGAGTCCGGGAAGGGCTCGTACACCTCTCGCCAGTCGCGCAAGCGCACCGGCACCGGCCGTCGCGTCGGCAGCTCCCGTTCGTACTTCATGAACCCCGTCGGCTCACCCATCTCGCATCCCCTCTCCCCGATCCCGCCAACTTGCGTCACAAACCCCGGCGTTTGGCGGGGTTATTGACGCACGTTCGTTCGGCTCAGCCATGGGAGGCCGCCATGATCGCTTCGTCCACGTTGATGCCCCGTTCCTCGGCGACGCGGGCCGCTTCGAGCACGCGCTTGTAGTCCTGGGGCATGACCTTGCGGAACCGATCGACCTCGTCACGCCAGCGATCGAGAATGCCCGCGGCGACCGTCGATCCCGTCTCGTCCCGGTGCGCGCGGATCGCGCCGCGCAGGAACTCCTGGTCGTCGTCGTCGAGGTCGTCGAGATCGACCATCTCCCGGTTGAGGCGAGTGAAGAACATCCCGTCGGCGTCGTAGACGTACGCCACCCCACCGGACATTCCGGCGCCGAAGTTCCGGCCGGTAGGCCCGAGCACGACGACCTTGCCGCCCGTCATGTACTCACACCCGTGGTCGCCGACACCTTCGACCACCGCAGTCGCCCCCGAGTTGCGGACGCAGAATCGCTCGCCGACCTTGCCCCGCACGTAGACCTCACCGCCGGTCGCGCCGTAGAGGATCACGTTGCCGGCGATGATGTTGTCCTCGGGCACGAAGGTCGCATCGGGCGCGGGCCGCACCGAGATCCGGCCGCCCGAGAGACCCTTGCCGAGATAGTCGTTCGAGTCCCCGATCAGGCGCAGCGTGATGCCCTTGGGGACGAACGCGCCGAAGCTCTGGCCGGCCGACCCCGACAGGGTGATGTCGATGGTGTTGTCGGGGAGTCCGGCCCCGCCGTAGCGCCGGGTCAGCTCCGAGCCCAACATCGTTCCGACCGTCCGGTTGACGTTGCGCACCGGCAGGTCGATCGTGACGGCTTCGCCCCGCTCGAGCGCGGGCGCGGCCAACTGCATGAGCTGCTGGTCCAGGGCCTTGTCGAGCCCGTGATCCTGGCTCTTCGTGCAGTACCGATCCTGCACCTCGGCGTCGAAGTCGGGCACGTGCAGAATCGGCGTCAGGTCGAGACCGGACGCCTTCCAGTGGTCGATGGCGTCGCGGGTGTCGAGAAGCTCCGCATGCCCGATCGTCTCGGCGAGCGTCCGGAAGCCGAGCTCCGCCAGCAGTTCCCGCACCTCTTCCGCGATGAACTCGAAGAAGTTGACGACGAACTCCGGCTTCCCGGTGAACTTCTTGCGCAACTCCGGGTTCTGGGTCGCGACGCCGACCGGACACGTGTCGAGATGGCAGACCCGCATCATGATGCAGCCGCTCACCACCAACGGCGCCGACGCGAACCCGAACTCCTCGGCTCCGAGGAGCGCGGCGATCATCACGTCCCGGCCGGTCTTGAGTTGCCCGTCGGTCTGGACGACAATCCGGTCGCGGAGGCCGTTGAGCAACAGCGTCTGTTGGGTCTCGGCGAGTCCCAACTCCCACGGTGCGCCGGCGTGCTTGAGTGAGGTCAGCGGCGACGCGCCGGTGCCGCCATCGTGGCCGGAGATGAGCACGACGTCGGCGTGGGCCTTGGCGACGCCCGCCGCCACGGTTCCGACACCGACTTCGGCCACGAGCTTCACGTGCACCCGGGCGCGCGGGTTCGCGTTCTTCAGGTCGTGGATGAGCTGGGCCAGGTCTTCGATCGAATAGATGTCGTGGTGCGGAGGCGGGCTGATCAGACCGACGCCCGGCGTCGAGTACCGCGTCTTCGCGATCCACGGGTACACCTTGTGTCCGGGCAACTGCCCGCCCTCACCCGGCTTCGCACCCTGGGCCATCTTGATCTGGATGTCGTCGGCGTTGACGAGGTACTCGCTCGTCACCCCGAACCGGCCGCTGGCCACCTGCTTGATCGCGCTGCGCCGCAGATCGCCGTTGGCGTCGGGCGTGAACCGGTCGACGTCCTCGCCACCTTCACCGGTGTTGGACTTCGCGCCCAGCCGGTTCATCGCGATCGCCAGCGTCTGGTGCGCTTCGGCCGAGATCGAGCCGTAACTCATGGCGCCGGTCGAGAACCGCTTGACGATCTCGTGGGCCGGTTCGACCTCGTCGATCGAGATCGACGGCCGGGCATCGCCCCGGAACGCGAACAGCCCGCGCAATGTCGCGAGGTTCTTCGCGGAGTCGTCCACCATCGCGGTGTACTGCTTGAAGATCTCGTACCGGCCGGTGCGGGTCGCGTGCTGCAGCTTGAACACGGTCTCGGGGTTGAAAAGGTGGTACTCCCCTTCCCGGCGCCATTGGTACTCGCCACCGATCTTCAGCTCACGGTGGGCGAGTTCGCTCGGCCGATCCGGGAACGCGAAGTCGTGCCGGGCCTTCGACTCGGCGGCGATGACCTCGAGATCCACCCCGCCTAGACGGCTGGTCGTGCCGGTGAAGTATTCGTCGACGAGGTCCTGGCTCAGCCCGATGGCTTCGAAGACCTGCGCGCCGGTGTAGGAGGCGACCGTCGAGATCCCCATCTTCGACATGATCTTGAGGACGCCCTTGCCGCACGCCTTGACGTAGTTCTTGGCAGCCTGGCGTGCGGTGATCGGCAGCGCACCTTCACGCACCAGATCCCGCAACACGTCGAACACCAGATACGGGTTGACGGCCGCGGCGCCGTAGCCGAGGAGCAACGCGATGTGATGCACTTCGCGCGCTTCGCCGGTCTCGACCACGAGTCCGACCTGGGTCCGGGTCTTCTCCCGAATCAGGTGGTGGTGCACCGCGGCGGTGATCAGAAGACTCGGAATGGGCGCGTGTTCGGCCGTCGCGTACCGGTCCGAGAGAATGACGAGGTTGACGCCACCGGCGATCGCATCGCTCACCTCGCGGCGGATCCGTTCGATCGCGAGGCGCAGACCGTCGCCCCCGCCCAGGACGGGATAGAGCGCGTCGACCGTGATCGGTCGGTAGCCCTCGGCCCCGCCCGGCTCGTCGATGTAGCGGAGCTTGGCAAGATCGTCGTTGTCGATGACCGGGAACGGCAACACGATCTGACGACACGAATCGGGCCCGGGGTCCAGCAGGTTCGCCTCCGGTCCGATCGTGCGGTCCAAGCTCGTCACCAGCTCCTCCCGAATCGCATCGAGGGGCGGGTTCGTGACCTGGGCAAAGAGTTGCGAGAAGTAGTCGAACAGCATCCGGGAACGGTTGGAGAGCACCGCGATCGGCGTGTCGGTTCCCATCGAACCAATGGGCTCCGCGCCGGCCCGCGCCATCGGCATGACGAGAATGCGGACCTCCTCCTCGGTCCAGCCGAACATGCGTTGCTGCTCGACCTGCGACGACCGCACCGGCGTCAGCACATCGCGCGCCGGCAGATCGTCGAGGTGGATCAGCCCGCCTTCGAGCCAGTCGTGGTACGGCTCCGCCGCGGCGAGGCCGGCCTTCAACTCCTCATCATCGACGATGCGGCCCTGCGTGGTGTCGACCAGGAACATCCGGCCCGGCTCGAGCCGACCCTTCTTCACGACCTGCGACGGCTCGACGTCGAGCACCCCGGCCTCGCTCGCCATGATCACCAGCCCGTCGGCAGTGACCCAATACCGGCTCGGCCGCAGCCCGTTGCGGTCGAGGACCGCACCCATCACCGTTCCGTCGGTGAACGCGATCGACGCGGGACCGTCCCACGGCTCCATCAGCGACGCATGGAACCGATAGAAGGCGCGCTTCTCCGGACTCATCGAGTCGTGGTTCTCCCACGCCTCGGGGATCATCATCAGCACCGCGTGCGGCAGTGAACGACCGCCGAGGTGGAGGAGTTCGAGGGCCTCGTCGAAGCTCGCGGTGTCGGACGCGTCGGGCGTGCAAATCGGATAGATACGTTCGAGGTCGCCCGGAATCAGGTCCGACGCGAGAAGCGCCTCCCGTGCCCGCATCCAGTTGCGGTTGCCCTTGACCGTGTTGATCTCACCGTTGTGCGCGACGTACCGGTAGGGATGCGACAGCGGCCAACTCGGAAAGGTGTTCGTCGAGAACCGTGAGTGCACCAACGCCAACGACGACTCGACCCGCTCATCGCGCAGTTCCGGAAAGAACTGGTCGAGCTGCCGGGTCGTGAGCATTCCCTTGTAGATGAAGGTCCGCGCCGAGAGCGACGGGAAGTAGACGTCGACCTCGTGCTCGACCCGCTTGCGGACGACGAACGCCCAACGGTCGAGTTCGATCCCGCTCAGCCCGTCGCGAGCGATGAACCACTGATGGAAGCTCGGCATCGCGGAGACCGCGGTCGCACCGAGGCTCGACGCGTCGATCGGGACCTCTCGCCACCCGAGCACCCGCATGCCCTCTTCGCCCACGATCTCGTCCATGCGGGTCCGGGCCTTGGCCGCGTCGTCCGCATCGGCCGGAAGGAATGCAATGCCCGTGGCGTAGGCACCGGCCGCGGGGAGTTCGAAGTCGACAACCTCGCGCAGGAACCGGTCGGGAACCTGGATGGTGATGCCGGCGCCATCGCCGGTGTTGACCTCACAGCCGGAGGCGCCCCGATGCTCGAGGTTGCACAGGGCGGTGATGCCTTGCTGGACCCGTTCGTGGCTGGCGCGTCCGTGGAGATCGATGACGAAGGCCACGCCGCACGCGTCGTGTTCGAACGCGGGGTCATACAGGCCTTGACGGCGAGGGAGATCCAGGTTCTTCAATGTCGTCGTCTCTTTCGGGTCTGGACGTGCTCGGACGCACGGTTCGTACAGATACCCGGGACGACGTTGGCCCGAAGTGTCGAAGATCTTACACGCGCCTCCCCCGGGCGCTCCCACCCTTATGCGAGCAGGTTCCGGGCGATCTGGGAGATCTGGATCTCGTCGGTGCCGGCATAGATCTGGAGGACCTTGGCGTCCCGGGCGAGCTGCTCGACCTCGAACTCGGCCATGTAGCCGTTCCCACCATGGAGCTGGACGGCCTCGAGCGCCACTTCCATTGCGGCCCGGGCCGAGTAGAGCTTCATCACCGACGCCTCGGAGAGCGTCATCGACGCGCCGGCCGCGGACTTCTCGATCGTGCGGAACACCATGTTCTCGACGTTGAGCCGGTGCGTCTCCATCCGCGCCAGCTTCTCCTGGATCAGCTGGTGCTCACCGATGGGCTTGCCGAACCGGACACACGTCTTCGCGTACTCGAGGCTGAGTTCCAGGCACCGATCGATGATGCCGAGGCTCATCGCGGCGACACCGGTCCGTTCGATGGAGAACGCTTCCTTCGCACCCTCGCGGTACGGCTTGTCCTCGGTCTCGCCCAAGAGCCGATCCTTGGTGACCCGCACGTCGGTGAGGAACAACATGCCCGTCGGCGACGAGTGCATCCCCATCTTGCGCATCGGTCCGGTCTGCTCGAAGCCCGGCATCCCCCGGTCGAGCACGAAGCTCAGGATCTTGCGTTGCTCGGGCGGGTTGCCCTCGTCGAGTTTGCAGATGAAGACGGTCGTGTCGGCGTACGGACCGTTGGTGATGAATGTCTTCGATCCGTTGAGGATGTACTCCTCGCCGTCCCGCTTCGCGCTCGACGCCATGCGGCCGAATGCATCGGAGCCGGAGTCGGACTCCGTGATCGCCCACGCGCCGACCTTCTCGAACGTGAGGAGGTCGAGCGCCCATCGCTCCTTCTGGGCGACGGTGCCCCGGCTCATGATCGTCCCGGCTGCGAGCCCGGTCGAGACCCCCATCGCGGTGACGAGCCCCGGTGAGCACCGGCACAGCTCGATGATCGGCAGCAGCATGAACCCCGCGCCCGGACCCGAACTCTCGCTGTCACCCTCGGCCTTGGCCTGCGACTCACCCTTGTCCTTGGCAATGCGCTTGGCGAACGAACCGCGCGCCATCTCGTCCATGCCGAACGTGGAGTAGAGCTTGCGGATCACGGCGTAGGGCGGCGTGTCGCCGAACTCGAGCTCCTCCCGTTGCGGTCGCACTTCCTTCTCGACGAAGTCGCGCACCGCGTCCCGGATCATCTTGTGTTCCTCACTCCACTCATACATGAAAACCACCCTAGATTGCGGGGATGGCACACGACGAAGGCAGATTGTCCGGCAAGGTCGCGCTCATCACCGGCGCGGCCCGGGGGTTAGGAGCTCAGATCGCCCGGCGGTTCCGCGATGAAGGCGCGACCCCGATCATCACCGACCTCTCGGAGGCCGCGTGTCGCGAGCTGGCCGACGAGCTCGGCGACGATGCGTACGCGCTCGACGTCACCGACAGCGCGGCCGTCGCCGAGGTCTTCGCCAAGGTCGCGGCCAACCACGGGCGGCTCGACATCCTCGTCAACAACGCCGGCATCAGCGGAATGGAGAACCGGCCGGACGAGATCCAGCGGTCCTACGACATCGCGATGGCCCAGATGACGGCCACGATGTCGGGCGAGGCCCCGACGGTGCACGTCGACGCAACGGAACGCACCAGCGACGACGACTGGCACCGCGTCCTCGCCGTCCACCTCGACGGCACCTTCTTCTGCACCCGCGCCGCGATCCCCCTCATGGGATCGGGTGCATCGATCATCAACCTCGGATCGATCATGGGGACGAGCGGCGGGGCAGGCACCCCCGCGTACTGCGCGGCGAAGGCCGGGATCATGGGGCTCACCCGGGCGCAGGCGCGTGAACTCGTGACCCGCGGTATCCGGGTGAACGCCATCGCTCCGGGATGG
>JAENVU010000309.1 GCA_016650415.1 Acidimicrobiia bacterium | reverse complement strand
GGGATAGCCTCGGCGCCGTCTCCTGAAAGCTCCGTACGCGAACGCTAAGTGTTCGCTATTTACGAGGTTTGCCCATGCAGCTCAGGCCTGAACACGTCAGCCTGCTCGTCGACGACCGCGCGTTGATCGTCGGAACCGTGAGTGCCGAGGGCGTCCCCCGTGCCACCCGCGGTTGGGGGACCACGATCGTGCCCGGTGAGTCCGAGTTCCGGCTGCTCCTCGACGCCGACGACGAGACCACCTTGGAGAACCTGCGCGCCACGGGTGCGATCGCGGTGACCGGTGCGTGCGTTCGAACGCTGCGATCGGTGCAGGTCAAGGGCCGGGTGCGGAGCATCGAGACGCCCACCGCCCTGGACCTGGCGATGGCGGACCGACACGCCGCCATGATGTTCCTCGCCATCGAGGAGACCGACGGAACACCTTGCGAGATCGGCCACCGACTCGTTCCTGCGGACTTCGTGGTCTGTCTCGTCGATGCCCACGTGCTGTTCGATCAGACGCCGGGGCCCGCGGCCGGTGCCCACGTCGAGGCCGGTGTATGACCGAGGGCACGCACTCCGAACCCGAACTCCGCCTCCGGGATCTCCAGATGTGTTTCGAAGGGCTCGTGCCGGCCGTGGTCGCGACCGCCGACGCCGACGGGCAACCCAACGTCACGTATCTCAGCCGGGTGCAGATCGTCGACGAGGAACGGGTCGCACTTTCGAACCAGTTCTTTTCCAAGACGGCGCGGAACATCGCCGAGAACCCCCGGGCCGAGGTGTTGCTCATCGACGAGAACACCTATGACCAGTTCCGCCTGGCACTTCGGTACGAGCGCACGGAGCGGCACGGCCGGGTGTTCGAGGCGCTACGCCGAGACGTCGACGCGATCGCCGCGCTCGAGGGGATGCAGGACGTCTTCAAGCTGCGCGCCGCCGACGTCTATCGCGTGGTCCAAATCGAACGGGTGTTGGCCGCGGTTCACCGGCGCGGCGAGGCTGATGTCGGAGCGCTTCCGGAGGCGCCGAAAGGTACGAGCGGCGCGTCGGCGACGGAGATCGCCGAGTTGAGCGGGCGCCTCGGCCGGTGCGGCGATCTCGACACGCTCGTGAGTGCGGCCCTCACCGGACTCGCGGAGGTACTCGGCTTCGAGTACTCGCTCCTCATGCTGCTCGACGAGGCCCACGACCGGCTGTACACGATCGGCAGTCATGGCTATGCCGCCGAGGGCGTCGGTTCGGAGGTCGAGTTGGGTGCGGGCGTCGTGGGGATGGCCGCGCAGCAGTGCCAGCCGGTCCGGGTCGGTCGGCTGCTCCAGGCGCGCAAGTACTCGCGGTCGGTGCGACTGAGCTTCGAGGCCGGCGGACAAGTGGCTCCCGGTGTCGAGATCCCGACGCCGGGCCTCGAACGTGCGGGCAGCCAGCTCGCGGTCCCGGCCATGGCCCTGGGCCGGTTGGTCGGGGTGCTGATGGTCGAGAGCGAACGACCCGCAGCCTTCGACGATGCCGACGAGGCGGTGCTGAACGTGGTGGCCTCGATGATCGCGAGCGCCATCGAGGTCGACATCGCGCGGGAACGATCCGAGGCGGACGACGGGTCGTCCCCGATGCCGTCGAAGGACCCACGCGGCGCCGCCCAGCCAACGACCCAGGTGCGGTTCTTCGAGGTCGACGGCAGCGTGTTCCTCGGCACCGAGTACCTCATCAAGGGCGTGGCCGGTCGGATCCTGTGGTCGCTGGTGAACGCGTACGTGCGAGAAGACCGGGAGGAGTTCACCAACCGCGAGATCCGACTCGACCCCACCGTCGACCTGCCGGAGTTCCGCGACAACCTCGAAAGCCGCCTGATCCTCTTGAAGCGTCGCCTGGACGAGCGGGAGGCGCCGATACGAATCGTCAAGACCGGACGGGGGCGTCTCCGGCTCGAGGTCCAGGCCCGATTGCAGCTCGACGTCGCGCCCGCACGCTGACCGGTTGGTCGGTCAGGCGAACTCGAACGTCGCGGCGGTACTGAAGCGGGCGAGGGAGGTCTCGGGTTCCTCCACGCGGGCGGCGGCATCGGGGTCGACCGTGATGGAGAACGCGAGTCGTTCGTCGCCGATCGGTTCGGTACGGGCGGCGCGTGCCCGCGGGTTGATGCCCCGGACCAGCGCGTCGATCGCGCGATCGTCAGGTGCTGCGATGCCCGCGAGCCAGGTCAGCCCGTCGATTTCGGCGAACACCGGCGAATCGCCGAAGCTGAGCCGCACCGCGTGGTCGTCGACGAGTTCGACGCGCGCGTCGACGTAGTCGGCAGGTTGGAACGACGGGTGGAGCGCGAGCACCCGAGCGATCCCTGTCGGATCGTCGCCGGCGTCGAGCGCGCGGGCCAGACGACCGCCGGTGACGGGCGCGACCCCGACCAGGATGCGCGGCGCGACCTCCGCCGCGACCTCGGGGCCGACCCGTTCGGTGACCGACACCAGATACGAGCGCATCAGCAGATGGCTCTGGATCGCGGCCTCCCGCAAGATCGCGAGCAGCGCCGACCGGGAGAGGTCGTCGTACCCGAGATCGGGATCGAACGCGTCGGCGTAGGTCGTGCGACCGTCGTCGTCCGGATCTGCCGTGACCGTCGGCGTGGGGAGACCCGCGACCAGCGACTCGGCAACCACCGCGAGATTGGGATGCGCGTGCGCCGCCGGTCCGGACGGATCGACGGTGATCGTCCACGCACAGTGCGGCATCCGATCGGCCGGCGTGCGCGGCGGTCGATGGATCGGGCGCATCACCGCGTGCGGGTTCGTGGCCGCCGCGGTGGCGTCGAAGGTCGGATCCTCGATCGTGTGGCACATCCCGTGCACCCACTCGTCGCCCATCGGCTCGACATCCATCAGCGCACCGCAATGATCGAGCTGGAACTCGGCGTGGTCCGGATCGATGTACGTCATTCGGAAGTCCATGTACTGGAGGGGTGCGCCGATGTCGAACTGGAGGTTCTTCAGAATCACGTCGACGGTGCTCCCCCGGAAGTCGAGCGTGTCCTGCATGCGGAGCGAGTAGAGCGGGCTGGCCCCGGCCCACTCGTCGATCGCCACCTGCTCCGCACCCTCGCGGTCGACGCCGTACTGGTAGAGCAACGGGATGCCGACTCGATCCTGGAGATGACCGTGAAGGAACCACTCGCGGGCAAGCATCGCCAGGGTGCGCCGGTCGAGCGAACTGAACGCGCGGTCGGACTGGTTCTGGGGCCGGGCTTCTGACATACGCGGCACTGTAGGCAGTCGAGAGGGATACCCGCGGCAGGCCATAGGGTGAAGGCGCCGGTTCTCGACGAGGTGACTGTGGCTGCGCCATCGGAAATGCCGATCCCTGCTGCACCTCATGCGCGCGACGTCGCGGCGCGGATCTACTGGTTCGTACTCGCGCTGGTCCTCGTGCCCTTCGTCGTCTCGGCGGTTGTCGTGCTCGCGGGTGGACCGGTGATCCCCCTCTCGGATCGCGCCCTGACCGAACTCGCGGTTCGCGATGTTGGCGTCCACCCGGTGCTCCTCGGCTTGTTTTCGCGTGACGGGTGGAGTCATCCCGGTCCGGCGCTCTTCTACACCTTGGCCATCCCGTACCGGATCTTCGGGAGTTCGGCATCGGCGCTGGCGGTGGGTGCCCTCGGCATCAACGCGGCCTGTATCGCGGGAATGGGCGCCATCGTTCGGCGTCTGGGCAGCGCCCGGGCCGGGATCGGCGTGTTGCTGTTCATGGGCGTGCTCGTCCGTGCGCTCGGGCCGCAGGTCGTGCGCGACCCCTGGGTGCTGTTCGTCACGGTCTTTCCGTTCGGGTTGATGTGCTGCTTGGTGTGGGCGATGACGCTCGGCCGGATCTGGGCGTTGCCGGTCGCCACCTTCGTCACCACCTGGTTGACCCAGACCCATGTGGGGTACATCGCGTTGGCGATCCCGCTGGGGGTCGGTGGTGCCCTGGTGCTGGCCTGGCGGATCCGGTCCGATCGCGGCCGGACCCGCGCGTTCCTGAAGGGTGTGCTGGGGAGCGTCGGCGTTCTCGTGGTGTGCTGGGCTCCGACGCTGTGGGATCAGCTGTACGGATCGCGCAACCTCACGACGACGTACAACTGGTTCCGGACGGCCCGGGAAGGCGTCCACACGCTTGCCGAAGGTGCGCGTGTCGTCTTCGGCCAGTTTGCGATTCCGCCGGATTGGGTCACCGGCCGTCGGCGGGTCGTGCTGTTCGGCGGTGAGACTGAACTCCGCACCCACACGCTCTGGCCGATCCTGCTGGTGGTGATGGTCGTTGCCGCACTGATCGCCTGGCGGCGCCGGGAACGAGTGGCCCTCTGGTTCCTTGCCGTCATCGTCGCCGCACTCGGTATCGGTG
>JAENVU010000308.1 GCA_016650415.1 Acidimicrobiia bacterium | reverse complement strand
GCGGATGGACGAGGCGGCTGCCATCGCGGCCACCGCTGCGAAGAGCATCGTGGTCGGAGACCCGCGCGCCGAGGGCATCAACATCGGCCCGGTCATATCGGAAACCCAGTACGGCCGGATCCAGCAACTCATCGAGAAGGGGATCGGCGAGGGCGCCAAGCTCGAGGTCGGCGGCCCCGGCAAGCCCGAAGGACTCGAGACCGGGTTCTACATACGGCCGACCGTGTTCTCGCACGTCACCAACGACATGACGATCGCGCAGCAGGAGATCTTCGGTCCGGTGCTGGTGATGATCGGCTACGAGGACGACGACGACGCGGTGCGCATCGCGAACGACACCGTCTACGGCCTGTCGGGCTACATCTCGGGGTCGCCGGACCGGGCCAAGGCAATGGCCCGCCGGATCCGCAGTGGCAACGTGCACGTCAACGGCGCCGGCCCCGACTTCAATGCGCCGTTCGGTGGCTACCGCCAATCGGGGAACGGCCGCGAGTGGGGTGCACTCGGTTTCGAGGAGTACCTCGAGACCAAGGCGATCATGGGGTACGGCGCCTGACCGTTCTCGCTCAGCGTGAGCGGAACTCGAGCCCTTCGAAGGCACCGGCAGTACGCCACCGGTCGATGTAGGCGAAGTACGCGACCGGCCCTTCCGGGTAGCCGCTGCCACCGAGCCGTTCCTTGCGGCCGATCGCGTGGCCCTCGTTGTTGTAGTAGCCGGGGGTGCAGGTGGGGTCGCCGCCGAAGGACCGTGGGTTGTCCTCCAACATGCGGACCCAGGCGTGTTCCGCGGCCTCGGTGACTTCGACCTCGTCGGCGTCGACATCCACCGCGTGGCGGACGACCGCAGCAATCGTGCGCCCGCTGTCGACGAGGTTCGACGTGATGTTCGAGATCAAGTTCGCAGCCTGGGAGATCGCGATCACGAACAGGTTGGGGAACCCGTGCGCGTGGATGCCGTGCAGGGTCTCGGCACCGTTGGCCCATCGTTCGGTGAGGGTGATCCCGTCGCGCCCGACGGTCTCGTAGCCGGACCGGCGGGAGTACTCCGTGCCGACCTCGAAGCCGGAGGCGAAGATCAGCAGGTCCAACTCGTAGTGGTCATCACCGACCCATACCCCCGTCTCGTCGATGCGATCCACGCCCCGACCATCGGTGTCGACCAGGTGCACGTTCGGTCGGTTGTACGCCTGGAGGTACTCGTCGTGAAAGCACGGCCGCTTGCAGAGCTGGCGGTACCACGGCTTGAGTGCGTCCGCGGTCTCGGGATCCTCGACGATCGCGTCGACCCGGGCGCGGATCTCGGTCATCTTCTCGTCGTCGCTCTCCTCGTAGGCACGCTGGAAGGCGTCGACGTCGAAGGGCCGATCCGGGGTCGCGGACGCGATGTCGGCGATGACACGGTCGCGGATGCGCTGGGCGATGTCGGTCCAGCCGTCCTTCACGAGGTCCTCGTCGGCGAACCCACCCGTCTGGAGTGTCGCGAAGTTGATCAGCCACTCGTGCTGCCAACCGGGCTCCAGCGTGGCGAACCACTCCGGGTCGATCTCGTGGTTCGCACGCACGTCGATGGACGACGGCGTGCGTTGGAACACGAACAGCTCCTTCGCGTCCCGCCCGAGGGGAGGGATGCACTGGACCGCGGTCGCACCGGTGCCGATGATGCCGACCCGCTGCTCGGCGAGGTGCACCATCGGTTCCTCGGGTCCGCCGCCGGTGATGCCGTAGTCCCAGCGGGCGGTGTGGAAGCTCGGTCCGGCGAAGGTCTCGATGCCGGGGATGCCGGGGAGCTTCGGCCGGTGGAGTGGGCCGGTGCCCATGGCCACGAACCGGGCGCGGAACTCGTCGCCGCGGTTGGTGCGGATGATCCAACGGGCGACCGTGTCGTCCCAGACGAGTTCGGTCACCTCGGTGGAGAACAGTGCGTTGTCGTAGAGGCCGTACTGCTTCGCGATGCGCCGGACGTGTTCGAAGATCTCGATGGCCGGGACGTATTTCATCGTCGGCCGGTAACCCGTCTCCTCGAGCATGGGCAGGTAGATCATCGCCGCGGTGTCACACATCGCGCCCGGGTAGCGGTTCCAGTACCAGGCCCCGCCGACGTCGCCGCCACCCTCGATGATGCGGACGTCGTCGACGCCGGCGATCTTGAGTTGCGCGCCCGTGCACACACCACCGAAGCCACCGCCGATCACCGCGACGGTCACCTCGTCGTGGACCGGATCGCGTTCGACCCGGGGGGTGTACGGGTCGTCGAGCAGGTGGGAGAAGCGGCCCTTCGGCTCGACGTACTGGTCCTTGCCCTCGGGCCGGACGCGCTTGTCCCGTTCCTCGCGGTACTTCCGCCGCAGCGCCTCGCGGTCGATCGTGGTCATTGCTCCTCCAGGCGCGTCCGCGGTCCTGTACTCAGTGAACCATCTCTTTGCAGTCGGCGTGAAATCAGCTGGTTCATCCAGGTTGACCCGAAGCGGCGAAGAACACGCCGTTCGGTTCGACG
>JAENVU010000307.1 GCA_016650415.1 Acidimicrobiia bacterium | reverse complement strand
GATCCGCGCCTGGTTCGCCGAGACCGGCTTCCAAGAACTCTGGTTCGACCTTCCCGAACCCGATGGAGTCTCGACCGTCGGCGCCCACCGGATGACGACCGCACCGCAGCCATTCGTCTCCGGTGCGCGCCTCTTCACGTTTATCGGCGACGGGTCGGGGGCCTAGCTGTCGTGTCCTGGGGCGTCATTGTCCCCGATATCCACAATGTCCGATTTCGGGACCTCGGTCACAACTTCGGTGGCGAGACCCGAGAAACCTGGCAATTCGCGAACCCGTCCGTAGACTTTCCCCCGTGACGTCTTCCCTGAGCACCGCCGCGAACGCCCGGCCGGCCGACGGGTGGTGGCCGAACCAGGAGCATTGGTCGGTCTCCATCCCCCACAAGACCCCTCACCCCCGCCCCGCGGCGATGGCCGAGCGCGGGTTCGTCCAGTTGACGGACGCTCCCTTCACGGTGCCCGACGCCGAGTTCGTCGATCTCGAATACATGGACTGGAAGAGCGGCGGCGACACCAACTTCGCGCCCATCGCCACCGCCGACGGCAAACTCGACTGCCGCGGCTTCTGGAACGACGGCGACGAGCGCCCCGACAAGGACGCGCGCTTCACGAGCAACGCGCTGCGCTGTCCCACCATCGCCACCTACGTCGAGAGCGTGGGCGCCAACTTCGGTCGGGTGCGCACCATCAAGCTCGAACCCCAGCCGTACGACGTCGCCATCCGTTCGTTCCACCGCGACGACAACAACCGGTTCAACCCGCCCACCGACGGATGGGTTGTTCGTTCCTGGTTCGAGCTCACCGACAACCCCGACTCGTACATGCTCCTCATGGAGAGCGGCGCGGACGGGCTTCCCGATCCCACGACCGAGATCCGGGTGCCGCTGCACCGCGGCGCTCGGTTCGTCGTCGACACGCAACGGCTCTGGCATGTCGTCGTACACAACGGCACCGAGCCGCGGTACGCACTCATCACCAGCTTCGAGAGCGGACCGACCCTCGACCGGTGGATCGAGTCCCAGACTCCCTGACGGCTCTCGACCTGATCAGTCGGTGACATTCGGGTGAACGGTCGGTAGCCTCGACCGGCATGACACCCATCGATCGCCGCCAGTTCCTCACCCTCGGCGCCGGTGCTGCGGCCGTCGCAGCAGTGGCCGCCTGTTCGAGCGACTCGAAGCCGAGCGGCGCCGGTGAGTCCACCAACGCCACCCGGTCGAACGACTCCCGTTCCCCGTCCGGCCTCGGGAACCCGAAGGACGCGCCGTTCGACCACGTCGTCGTCCTCATGATGGAGAACCGCTCGTTCGACCACATGTTGGGGTGGCTGCCCGGCGCCCACGGCAAGCAGGCCGGTCTCGAGTTCGCGGATCTCACCGGCAAGAAACACGCCACCTGGGACCTCCGCACCGATTACCAGGGTTGTCAGTACATGGACCCTCAGCATCAGTGGCCTGCCGGGCAGACCCAGTACAACAACGGCCAGGGCGGCGGGTTCCTCTTCACCCAGGTCAACGACGGCGAACAGACTCCGGTCGATCTCTGGCCCATCAGCTACTTCGGCCAGGACGCGGTGCCGGTGCTCGGCGGTCTCGCCCAGCGGTACACGACACTGGACCGCTACTTCGCGGCGCTCAACGCAGGCACCTGGCCCAATCGCATCTACCAGGTTGCCGGCACCACCGACGTCAACTTCACCGGGCTCTTCCTGCCCGACGGCACCGCGGCGCCCCAATCGAAGATCGAGACCACGATCTGGGACCGCATCAAGGACGCCGGCCTCACCGGGGGCTACTACTCGTACGGCGAACCGATGACCAAGGTGTTCGCGTCGGGCAAGTACGACGACATCTCCTTCGGCGTCGACGCGTTCTTCGACGCCGCCAAGCACGGAACCTTGCCGAACCTCACCCTCGTCGAGCCCGACTACACCTCCCAGGCCGAGGAGGCAGGAACCTCGAGCGACGACCACCCCTATGGGTCGATCCAAGTCGGCGAGGGCTACATCAAGCGGGTCTACGACGCGATCGCGTCGAGCCCCCAGTGGGACAAGACGGTCCTCGTGGTGAACTTCGACGAGTGGGGCGGCTTCTACGACCACGTCATCCCTCCCCAGGTCGAGGACGACACGGTGGGTACACCTCCCGGACCGAACCCCGACTACCGCCAGCTCGGCTTCCGAGTCCCGTGCATCGTCATCTCGCCGTGGTCACCCAAACGGGTCGTGTCCGCGGGACCGTACGAGCACTGCTCGATCCTGCGGATGATCGAGTGGCGTTGGGGCCTCGAACCGCTCACGCTGCGAGACAAGCAGGCCAAGAATCTCGCCGAGGTCCTCGACTTCTCCCTGGACCGCGCGCCCGCGAAGCTCCCGGCCTTCACGGCGCCGACGCCGGTCGCCTGCGCGACCACCGGCAACGAATAACCCGCTCTTGGCCCTGCGGGCCGGGCCGCTCGGGCCACGGCTGCGCCATGATGCTGTGAATCCACCGGCCGAGCCGGGAACTCTGGGCGCAGCCTCTCGTCAAGCCCGCTCCGCTTTGACCCGGGGCGCCGCGGCCGAGTCGAATGCGGGTCATGCGCTTCGGAACCTTCATGGCCCCCTTCCACCCGGTCGGACAGAACCCGACCCTCGCGATCGAACGCGATCTTGATCTGATCGCGTACCTCGATCGCCTGGGATTCGACGAGGCCTGGGTGGGTGAGCACCACTCCGCGGGGTACGAGATCATCGCGTCGCCCGAGGTGTTCCTCGCCGTAGCGGCCGAACGCACGAAGCACATCAAGCTCGGCACCGGTGTGAGTTCGCTCCCGTACCACCATCCCTTGATGCTGGCCGACCGCATGGTGTTGCTCGACCACCTCACCCGCGGCCGCATCATGCTCGGGGTCGGGCCGGGCCAGCTCACCTCCGATGCCCAGATGCTGGGCATCCCGTCCGACCAGCAGCGTCCCCGCATGGAGGAGGCGCTCTCCGTGATGATGCGTCTGTTCCGCGGGGAAACCGTCACTTACGAATGCGAGTGGTTCACGGTCAACGAGGCGCGTCTCCAGATGCGCCCGTACAGCGACCCGTGCTTCGACATCGCCGTCGCGGCATCGTTCTCGCCGACGGGCGCGCGGGCCGCGGGCAAACACGGCATCGGCATGCTCTCGGTCGCGGCGACGGCCAAGCAGGGAATGGACCTGCTCGCCCACCACTGGGACATGTGGGAAGAGCTGGGTCAGGAAAGCGGAAATCTCGCCGACCGAACGAAGTGGCGGCTCGTCGGCCCGATGCATCTGGCCGAGACCCGCGAGCAGGCCGAGCGCGAGGTCGAGTACGCGATTGCGCCGTTCTCGAAGTACTTCACCCACGTCCTTCCCGGTGGGCCGGTCACCGGCACCACGCCTGCCGAGATCATCGAGAACAACAAGGCAAGCGGCTTCGCGGTGATCGGGACGCCTGAGGACGCGGTCGCCAAGATCGAAGAACTCGTCGACGCCAGCAACGGAGGGTTCGGCGCGTTCCTCTTGTTCGACCACAACTGGGTGCGACCCGACGCCAAGTTCCGCTCGTACGAGTTGTTCGCCCAATACGTCATGCCTCGTTTCACCGGCCAGCTGGCCCCCGTCCAGGCGTCACACGATTGGGTCACCGGGAGCGGCGGACTCTTCGTCGACCGCGCCGCGACCGCGATCGCCAAGGCCATCGAGGACCACGCCACCGAACGCTCCGGCCACTGATCCGGGAATGACTCGGATCCAGAGTTCATTCGTCACGCCCGCCGGCCTCTCCCTGACCGTCCACGAGTGGGGCGGCACCGGCGCGCCGGTACTGCTTGCCCACCCGACGGGATTCCATGGGGTGGTGTGGAAACCGGTCGCCGAACGGCTCGTCGCCGCCGGTCGGCGGGTGTGGTCGTTCGACTTTCGCGGTCAGGGCGACTCCGATCCGTCCCCCGATGCCACGTATTCGTGGGACGAGTTCGCGGACGACGCCGACGCGGTGCTCGACCATTTGGAACTCCGTGGTCATCCCGAGTTGCTGGCGGCGGGACACTCGAAGGGCGCAGCCGCGCTGTTTGTGGTCGCGATGCGCGACCCGGCCGCGCTGCCGCGCGTCTGGACGTTCGAACCGATCGTGTTCCCGAACGAGGAACTCGCCCCGGCCGATCCCGACAATCCGATGTCGGTCGCCGCGCGCAAACGTCGGGACGTCTGGCCCTCGCGCGACGAGGCCATCGCGTCATACGGTTCCCGACCGCCGATGAACTCGCTCGACCCGGAATCGTTGCGGGCCTACGTCGACTACGGGTTCCGTGACCGACCGGACGGCCAGGTCGAACTCAAGTGCCGCCCCGAGCACGAAGCGAACATCTACATGATGGGTGCCGCGAACGGTCTGTTCACCCGCCTCGGTCAGGTCGAGCCCCCCGTCCTCGTGGCCTGCGGCGGAGACTCCCGATCGATCACACCGGCGTTCGCGGAACAACTCGTGGAACGGCTTCCCCACGCGAGGTTGGAGGTCTGGGCCGGCCACGGTCATTTCGGCCCGCTCGACGACCCCAATCGCGCCGTCGCCTCGATGCTCGCCTTCGACGCGTAGATATTCGAGTGGCAGGATGACCGGATGGCAGGCATCCAAGACCTCACCCCGGAGTACCTGACCGACGTCCTCGGGCTGGCGGTCAGCGCGGTTGCGGTCGAGCCCGTCGGCGTGGGCATCGGCCTCATGGGCCAGCTGTACCGGCTGACGCCCACCTACGCGTCGGGTGGTACCGGGCCCGCGACGATCATCGCCAAGTTGCCGGGCGCGACCGAGGAGTCGCGCTTCGTGGCCATGGTGCTGAACATGTACCAGAAGGAGTGTGGCTTCTATCGCGAGCTCGCCGTGACCAGCGGTGCGCTGGCGCCGGCGTCCCACCACGTCCACTTCGAGGACGAGAGCCACGATTTCGTGATCCTGCTCGACGATGTCGGCCACCACCGCCAGGCCGACCAGATCGGCGGCATCGAACTCGCCGACGCGGAGATCGCGGTCCGTGCGCTCGCCCGCCTCAACGCAACCTGGTGGGAGCACCCGGATCTGCTGGCGAGCCCGTACGTCCGGCCGCTCAACGAGTCGCCGTTTCCCGAGGCGGTGTCGATGAGCTACGACGCCGCGTGGCCCGTCGCGCTCGAGGCCTACGGCTCGATGATGTCCGACGAGATCCGCGAGTTCGGTGCGCGCTACTCGAGTCTGTTCCGGTGGTTCTGCGACCGGCTGTGCGAATCACCGGTGACCCTCACCCACGGCGACTGGCGCGGCGACAACCTGTTCTTCACCGGCGATCCCGACGTGCCGCTCATCGCGGTCGACTGGCAGCTGATCTCGGTGGCCAAAGGGGTCAAGGACTTCACGTACTTCCTCACCCAGAGCCTCCGGCCCGAGGATCGGGCCGCCCATGAGGAGGGTTTGCTGCGCATCTGGCTCGACGAGCTGCACGCCAACGGTGTGGGCGGCTACGAGTTCGAGCAGGCGTGGGAGGACTACCGCCTGAGCGTTGCCTGGGCGTTCGTCTATCCCGTGATCGCGACGTCGACCCTCGACACCGCCGACGAGCGCGGTGCCGAACTCACCCGCTCGATGCTGCAACGCTCCATCGCCGCCATCGAGGACGTGCACGCACTCGAACTCATCCCAGACTGAGTTCCTGATATTCCTCACTCGTGTCGGCGTGGTCTTCGAAATCGATGACGCCGAGTTCGGTGAACCGGTCGCGCAGCCACCCGTCACGGCCGTCGAGGAGGCCGAGCTTCTTGCAGTTCGGGACGATCTTGGCGAAGAGCATGCGTTGGAACAGCAACTCCTCCTCGCTCTGCTGGCGCACGAAGTACGGCACCATCTTCCTCGGTGAGATCCCGAGCCGTTCCCACACCTCTTGGTGCAAGAACCGATCGCGCATCCGGATCGCAGCTTCGAAGACGAACTCCTGACGCTCGCGCAGTTCCGGCCCGCTGATCTGCGCGTACGCCTCCTTCAAGCTCAGGACACCGAACGCAACGTGACGGGCCTCGTCCGACATCACGTAGCGCAGCAGTTTCTTGAGGAGCGGCTCGTTCGTGGTCTGGTACATCGACCCGAACGCCGCGAGCGCGAGACCCTCCACCATGATCTGCATACCGAGGTAGGTGATGTCCCAGCGCGAGTCGGAGAGGATGTCGTCGATCAACGCTCCCAGATGCGCGTTCATCGGATAGCGCGTCTCCAGCTTCTCGTCGAGATAGCGAGCAAACACTTCGACGTGGCGCGCCTCGTCCATCACCTGCGTCGACGCGTAGTACTTCGCATCGATCCAGGGCACGGTCTCCACAATCCGTGCAGTACAGAGCAACGCACCCTGCTCGCCGTGCAAGAACTGGCTGGCCCGGTGGGCGAGGTTCTCGACCGCGTACTGGGTGAACTCCTTCTCACCCCAATGAGCAACGGGCGAGCCCTTCTCCTGCATGATCGCCCGCACGTGGCCAGCATCGTTCCACCCAGCGCCTCGACCCACCAACACCATCGGACGAGGAAGCCGTAGAGCTTCTCGAGCTGGGGTCGCGCACCCTTCGCGTAGTCCCACGTGAAGAGCGCGCCGGCATCGGATGCCACACCGTGCAGGACTTCGTCCGGCTCGGAGTTCGTCGTCGCGAGAATCGCTTCGATGTCGTGTACGTCAGTCATGACACCGCCCCTTCAATGGCTGGTGCCCGAGGATCACCGTACGATCCAAGGGTTCGACGGTCAATCACCTCCGAGGAGCCTGCGGTGGATCTCGCGAATGCGCACGTCGTGGTCACGGGAGCGAGCCGCGGGATCGGGCGGGAACTCGTCGAGGTCCTTGCCGACCGCGGCGCGCGCCTGGCGCTGGTCGCTCGAAGTCGCGATGCGCTCGATGCGCTCGTGCGCGAGATCGGCGACGAACGAGCGGCAGCGTTCCCGTGTGACCTTGCCGACTCCGTGGCCATCGACGGCCTCATCGACCGCATCGAGGCCACCCGAGGACCGATCGACGTACTGGTCAACAACGCGGGCCTCGACCACACCGGCGCGTTCACCGCGATGACCGCCGCGCAGCTCCGAGCCGTCATCGAGGTCAACCTCATCGCGACTGCGGAACTCTGCCGTCAGGTGCTCCCCGGGATGACCCGGCGTGGTCACGGACACGTGGTCAACGTGTCGAGCATCGCGGGCTCGCTCCCGAGCGCAGGGGTGATCGCCTACTGCGCGACGAAGGCGGGCGTGAACCAGTTCACCGCCGGACTCCGCGCCGAGCTGAAACACACCGGGATCGGCACGACCCTCGTGGAGATCGGCCCCGCGGCCACCCAGATGATGGATCACCTCCGCGACTACGAGCCGACGGCGAAGGGGGTCCGTCGTCTCGAACGGCTCGGTCTCGCTCCGGAACTCGATCCGCGCGTGGTCGCCACCGCCATGGCGGACGCCATCACAGCGCGTCGCCGCCATCTCCGCATGCCCAAGCGCCAAGCGCCGATCTCGGCAATTGCCGAACTCCCCCGCCGTATCGGTTCCTTGGTCACCCTGGGGCTGAAGACCGCCCCCCGTTAGCCCTTCAATCCCTCGATGACCGCAGCCCAACGGTCACGGTCGGCTTCGTAGGGTGCGTAGAACGAGAGGCGATCCACGATGTCGCCGTACCGGGCCGAGAGTTCGGCCGCGATGGACTCGGGCTCGCCGACGACGGCGAACGTCTCGAGCATCTCGTCGTCGATGAGTTCACCCATCTCGACCCACTTGCCCTGCTTGGACAACCCGTTGAGCTCGGTCTGGAGATCGCCCCAGCCGTGGAGTTCCAGGACCCCGCGGTACGCGGGGGTGGAGCCGTAGAACGCAATCTGTTGCTTCGTGCCCGTGCGGGCCTTCTCCATCTGCTCGTCGTTGGTGCCGGTCACGACGAACAGCGGACCGGAGAGCTGAAAGTCGGCCCTCGTCTTGCCGGACTTCTCCCACCCGCGCTCGAGCGCGGGCAGGGTGACCTCGCGCACGTAGCGCTCGGTCGTGAAGCCGTGCAGGATGATGCCGTCGCAGACCTCACCGGCCGCCTCGGTCATCTTCTCGCCGACAGCCGCGAGGAACACCTTGGGCGGTCCGGCCTCGATGGGGCCCGGGTTGAAGAACGGCGTCATGAGCGTGTGCCGGTAGAACTCGCCTTCGAACTTCAGCGGGGCGCCGTCCTGCCAGTTGGCCCAGATGGCGCGCATGGCGAGCACCAACTCCCGCATGCGGGCCGCGGGTGAGGACCACGGCATCGAGAACCGCTTCTCGATATGGGGCTTGATCTGGCTGCCGAGGCCGAGGATGAACCGACCTCCCGAGTAGCCCTGGAGGTCCCACGCAGTGTTGGCGAGGGTCATGGGGCTGCGGGCAAACGCGACCGCGATGCCGGTGCCCAACTCGATCCGGTCGGTGTGTTCGGCCGCGACCAGCAGTGGATAGAACGGGTCGTGGCTGGTTTCGGCCGACCAGATCCCGTCGTACCCGAGGTCTTCCTGCGCCTTGGCCGACGCGGCGATCGCCGCCAACCCTCCGCTTCCACTCGCCGAGATCGAACCGATCCCACCATCGACCTTCATGGGTCCTCCTTCAGCCGGCCCGGAGGTTATCCACCTTGGTCCGCGCCGGGCTTCCGGGTGGTCCCGGCGGTGGTCACACCTCCCCGGTACCCTGAGGACATGGGAGTAGAAAAGCCGCGAGGCTTGTCGCCATCGTCGTTCTCGGCGTTCAAGGACTGTCCCCTCGCCTTCCGCTTCTCCTACCTCGACCGGCTGCCGCAGCCGCCGTCGGCCGCCGCGAGCAAGGGCACGCTCGTGCACCGGGCCCTCGAACTCCTGATGCTGCGCGATGCGCCCGCCCGCACGATCCCGAATGCGCTGACCGATCTCGACCGCGCCCGGACCGAACTGGCCCGACACCCCGACTTTTCGGAGTTGGACCTGACCGTCGACGAGTGGGACCGATTCCACGCCGACGCCGAGGTGCTCGTCCGGAAGTACTTCGAACTCGAAGACCCGACCACCATCGTGCCGATCGGTCTGGAACTCCGCCTCGCCGCGACCATCGGCACCGTCCAGCTGCGCGGCATCATCGACCGGCTCGAACTCGATCCCGACGGTGAACTCGTGGTCACCGATTACAAGACCGGATCCGTACCGGGTGAGAAATACGAGATCAAGCGACTGGCCGGCGTGCACATGTATGCGGCGATGGTCCAACACGTCCTCGGCAAGCGGCCGGTGCGTGTGCAGTTGCTCTACCTGTCGAAGCCCGAGGCGATCATCACCACCCCGTCGGATCAGTCCATCACCGGTGTGATGCGCAAGACCGATGCGCTCTGGTCCGCGATCGGGCGCGCCTGCGAGCGAGACGACTTCCGGCCGAGTACCGGTCCGTTGTGCAACTGGTGCGCCTACAAGCCGTATTGCCCGGCCTACGGCGGCGATCCCCTCCAGGCCGCCGAGCTCCTCGGCCCGGGCCAGATGATCGAACCCACACTTCCCCTGGCAACGACCTCGGCGTAGTGAGCGACTCCGTCGATCGGTTCGATCAACGCGTCGACGCCGCGGTCGAGCGCGTCCGCTCGCCGGTCCTCGATCGGGTCTTCTATCCACTGTCGACCGCCGCCGATCACAGCATGGTGTGGTTCGCGCTGGGCGCGGCGCGATCGATCCGCACCGGCGACACGCGTTTCGCCCTTCGGTACGGCGCCGCGATGGGCTTCGAATCCGCACTCACGAATGGCCCGATCAAGGCGATATTCAGGCGCAGCCGCCCCCGGCCCGATACCGACGACGGCCCACTGCCCTACGGGCTGCGGCGACCGATCACGTCGTCGTTCCCGTCCGGGCATGCGACGGCGGCGTTCACGGCGGTCACGTTGTTGGCGGGGCCGGGGCGCCGCGGACCCTGGTGGGTGCTCGCCACCCTCGTCGCCGGGAGCCGGGTGTACGTCCGAATGCACCATGCATCGGACGTGGTCGGCGGCGCCGCACTGGGTCTGATCCTCGGTCGGGTGCTGAGCCGGTGGGTCGGCGAACCCACCCGATAGGCCCGGAGCACCGAGGGGCGGCAGCCCGGACCCGCGCCGCGGGCGGCCAACGTGCTGGACTGGCAGGCGCCACCGTGATCCGGCGTGGGTCACGGCCGGACCGACCGCTACCGAGCAGGTTTCCGATGCGAATGTCGCCGAGTGAAGCAATCATGTGGGCGGTCGAGAAGGACCCCGCGCTGCGGTCCGATTTCTGCAACGTGACGATCCTCGATCGCGTCCCGGACGACGATCGCATGCACTCCACCATCCAGCGCGCGCTCATCGCCATCCCGCGCCTCGGTGAGCGCGTCGTCTCGCCGCCCCTGCGGGTCGCGCCCCCCGAGTGGCGACCCGATCCGACGTTCGAACGCGACTATCACCTGCGCCGGATCGCCATCCCGACGCCCGGGACGACCCGGGAACTCCTCGATCTGGCGGCGTCGGTGACCGCGCCACCGCTCGACCGGTCGCGACCGCTCTGGGAGTTCACGCTGGTCGAGGGGCTCGACGGCGATCGCTCCGCACTCATCCAACGGCTCCATCACGCCATCACCGACGGGGTGGGCGCGATGCGCTTGTCCCTCAGCCTCGTCGACCTCGAGCGAGAGCCCGAGCCGGACCCCGCCTCCGGGGTTCAGACGCTCATCGACGACATCGGCCGGCGCTCACGGGACCTCGTGACCGACGACCCGATCGATCGAGACGCGCCGCTCGACATCATCCGCGACGCGATCGTCGATCGCGGCCGGAGCACCTTCGACCTCGCCCGCCACACGCTGGGCGCCACCATTGCCACCGCAACCCGACCGACCGAACTTCCCGGCGCCACCCGAAATGCGATCGAGTTCATGCGCTCCTTGCGCCGCCAGGTCCTCGTCACCGAACGTGGTCGCTCGCAGCTCTTCGCCACGCGATCCCTCGCCCGCCGGTACGACTCCCTGGCTCTGGAGTTCGATCCGTTACACCGCGCGGGCAAGGCCCACGGTGCCAGCGTCAACGATGTCTTCGTCACCGGCGTTGCCCGGGCCTTGGCCGCGTTCCACCGCGAGTTCGGTGAGGACGTCGACGCGCTCCGCATGGCCATGCCCGTCAGCACCCGCGATCATGGCGACTCCACGGCCAATCGATTCGCACCCACCCGGGTACTGGTTCCGACGCCCCCGATTTCCGCCGCCGACCACCTCGATGCCGTGCGGGAGTCGTTGCACACGATCCGCGCCGAGCCCGCGCTCGATGCCGCGGACCTCTTGGCCGCGGCGGCGGCCGGGGTCCCCACCGCCGCGCTCGTGACCCTGTTCCGGGCCCAGACCCGCACCATCGACTTTGCGACCTCGAACCTGCGCGGGAGTCCGGTCGATCTGTTCCTCGGTGGCGGTTGCATCGAGGCGAGTTACCCCTTCGGTCCCCGCGCGGGCGTTCCGGTCAATGTGTCGATGATGTCGTACTGCGGTGCGCTCCACCTCGGCATCAACTCCGATCCGGCCGCGGTGATCGATCCCGACCTGTTCCTCGAGCTCCTGCGCAATGCCTTCACCGAACTCGCCGCGCTCGGCTGATCCCGCTCCCAGCGACCCGAGCGGCCCGGCCCGCAAGGCCAAGAGCGGAAATCAAGAGGCCGACGCCCAGGACCACCGACTCGGACGCCGACGACCCGACACCGTGGCGAAGGCCGTGGCCCGAGCGGCCCGGCCCGCAGGGCCAAGAGCGGAAATCAGGGCCGGCGGCGGATGACGCCGGGGGGCATAACGGCATCGGTCCACTCTTCGTGGCCGGGGTCACGCCAGCGTCCGTGCACGCACAGGGCGACGCGGTCGACGACGTACACGTGAAGCGTGGGGGCATCGTCGGCGAGTTCCAGGAGGTCGCCGGTACGAGGATGCGGCGGCGCGGCTTCGAGCAGGTCGGCCAAGGCGACGACCGACACCACGCGGCTCCGACAATCCGGACACGCGGACGTCGTCGCCGCGTCGAGTTGGTTGGTGAGGCTCATCAGCGTTTCGGCTTCGACGGCATCGAACTCCACGCTCGCGCCCTCGTCATCGACGATGGTCAGGTCGGCCACGGCCGCAACCTACATGGCGTCGAAGCCGACGAGTACGGTCGCCGCCATGCGCTGCGTGATCACCCCCGGAGACGGTTCGCTCAGTATCGAGGACCGGCCGATCCCGGATCCCGGCTCGGGCGAGGTCCGAGTTCGAGTGCGAGGCGCAGGGCTCAATCGCGCCGACCTGATCCAGCGGGCAGGGTTCTATCCGGCCCCGCCGGGCGTACCCGCCGATATCCCCGGTCTCGAGTTCGCGGGCACGGTCGATGCGTGCGGCGACGGGGTCACCTCGCCGGAGATCGGGGCGAGGGTGTTCGGTGTGACCGGCGGCGGCGCGCAGGCCCAGTACGTCGTGGTTCCGGCCGTCCACTGCGCGCCCGTGCCGGAGTCTCTGGATCTCGTGGTTGCCGGCGGCGTTCCCGAGGTCTTCGTCACCGCCCACGACGCCATGCGCACACGGGGCCGGCTGCAATCGGGCGAACACGTTCTGGTCCACGCCGTCGGATCGGGGGTCGGTACCGCGGTCGTCCAGCTGGCCAAGGCGTTCGGTTGCACGGTGACCGGCACCGCCCGCACCGAGAGCAAACTGGCCGACGCCGCTGCACTCGGGCTCGATCACGGCATCCTGGCGCCGCGCGACCTCGAACCCCTCGCGCTGGCGCAGGAGATCGTCGCCCACGGTGGGCCTCCCGATGTCGTGATCGACCTCGTCGGCGGCCCGTACGTGCAGGCCGAAGTCATTGCGCTCGCCCCGGGTGGCCGCATCGTCATCGTCGGCACGCTCGCGGGGGGCACGCCCACCATCCCGCTCCTGGGGCTCATGCAGAAGCGGGGCGAAGTGCACGG
>JAENVU010000306.1 GCA_016650415.1 Acidimicrobiia bacterium | reverse complement strand
CGCGTACGTCGGCGCGAGGCCGGTGTCCTGGGGCGGGACGCCGGCCGAGGCCCAACTCTTGATGACCGCCATCGGCTTCAGGCCGTGGGCCTGGGCATAGTCGGAATCCACGATCATGATCGCCGCCGCGGCGTCGTTCAGCCCCGAGGAGTTCCCCGCCGTGATGCTGAATCCCTCGATCTCGGGGTGGAGTGGCTTGAGGCTGCCCAGCTTCTCCATCGTGGTGCCGCGGCGAGGGTGCTCGTCCACGGCGAAGGTCACGGTCTCCCCATCGCGCTTGGTGACCTGGATCGGAAAGATCTCGTCCTCGAACTTGCCGGAATCGATGGCATCGACCGCCCGGATGTGGGATTCACAAGCCCAGTGATCCATCTCTTCGCGGGTGACGTTCGCCTTCTGCGCGCTGTTCCAGCCGACGGTGATCGACATGTCGAACGCCGGGGCGTCCGGCGTCGCCGGATGACTCGGCGACATCCAGGGTTCCATCTCGTCGGTGCCGAGCTTCCGCTTCATCGCGCCCGGGCTGCTCGAGATCGACTCGGTTCCTCCGGCGATCACCACGCGGTCCATCCCGGCCCGGATACTCGCGGCCGCGCCCTGGACTGCGGCCATTCCCGACGCGCAGTGCCGATTCAGCGCGACGCCGGGGACGTTGGTCAGCCCGAGGTCGACCGCGGCGTACCGGGCGATGTCACCGCCACCCTGGAGCGACTCCCCCATCTGGAGATCGTCGATGTCGTTCCGGGCCACGCCCGAACGCTCCAGCGCCTCCGCCACGGCGTACTTGGCGAGATCGAACGCCGAGACGTCGAGCAGCGTGCCCTTCCGGGCCGTGCCGATGGCCGTGCGGGCGGTGGAAACGATGACGGCATCACCCATGGGGATGTCCTCCGGGCTGGGGGGTCGGAACGTCCGGGGAGCGTACCCGTACCTCGCCGACGACGGTTCGTTCAGCAGGAGTTGCCGAGAGCGGCGAGTGCCGATTGCGCGGCGGGGGTGGTGGTGGTGGTCGCGGTCGTGTTCGGGTGGTCGAAGATCGAGGGTCCGGTCGGGCCGGTCGAGTCGAGTCGGCCCGGTTCGGTCGCCGACGCCGTCACCGGCAGCGTGGCGAAGGACCACGTGCGCGGGCCCTGCCCGATGAAGCGTCCGGCCAACTGCTTGATTTGATCCCGGCTCATCGCCGAGTCGACGGTCATCGCCCGCGCGACCTTGTCGGCGAGGTCGACAGCACTGCCGATGTCGTCGCCGACCCGGTCGCGAGCTTGGGTCACGAGCGCGTCCAGGAATCGCTGCTGGCGGCTGATTCGGTCCAAGTCGGCACGGGGTGACGCATCGACCCACCGTCCGTCGGACCACGACTCGAGGTGACGACTCCGGACGAACGCCAGCGCATCGTTCCCGTCGAAGTTCCGGCAGCCGGGAGTGGCGATGTCGAGTCCCGAATAGCTGTCGCGAATGGGCACGGGCACCGTCATGCGCACTCCACCGACCGCGTCGACCACCGTGACGAACTGCGCAAAGTCGAGTTCCACGTAGTGATCGATGGTCACGCCGAGGTGGCGCTGGACCGCATCGAGGAGCGATTGGGGCCCGGCGTCGAAGTACGAGTTCAGCTGCCGAGGCGGGCCCGCGCCGCCGGAGACCAGGAGATCGCGTGGGAGCGCGACGGCCGTGGTCCGGTCGGCGTCGAGGCGGACGAGCATCATCGTGTCGGATCGTTTCCCCGGCGTGTCGGCGGGGGTCCCGAAGGCCTGGGCCTGCGCCGGATCCTGGACGAAATCGCGGCTGTCGCTCCCGACCACCAGCACCGTCGTGGGGAGGGTCAGGCGCCCGTCGCCGCCCACGTTCACATCGACGCGTTTCACGTGATCAATCCGATCGTCGACGACGCGCGTCGCAACGACGAACCCACCGACCGCGAGCGCCGTGGTCACCGTCGCGGCGATGAGCGCCCGGGCCGCGAAGCGCCGCCGACCCCGTGGCTCCGCGGCCACCTCGGCGGTCGGACCTTGGATCGCGTCGTGCAGCGCGTCACGCGCGTCGGCGGCCGCCATCGGATCGACCTCCACCAACTCGCTCGGGACCCAGGACCGCAGGAGATCAAGATCGTTCATTGGTCATCACCTCGAAGGGGGACGGTGGAAGGCGCGTCGCCATGAAACCCGGCGACCTCACCCAACGCGTTGCGCAAGCGGATGCGGGCACGCGAGATCCGCGACCGCACGGTGCCGATCGGTATGACCAGGGCGTCGGCGATCTGTTCGTACGAGAGGTCGGCCCAGGCGAACAACAGCAGGGCGTCGCGGTCCCGAGTCGGCAACGTGCGGAGGCCGCGAGCAAGTCGGGCGCCGACTGCGCCGGCATCGATCCGATCATCGATGTCGAACGACGACACCGCTCCGGGTTCGACTCGCTCATAGGCACGCAGTCGGCGAAGCTCGCTCCGCCGGTGGTGGCGAAGCCCGTTCCCCGCGATCCCGTACAGCCACGGCGCCGCGTTGGCGCGCGTCGGGTCGAAGCGGTCCCGAATGCGGAAGGCCGTGACGAAGGTCGACGAGCTCACATCGTGACCGTCGAGGCCGATCCGGCGGACGCAGTACCGATCGATGGCCGGGTAGTGCCGTTCGAAGACGACGGCGAACTGCTCGGGAACGTCCAAAGACGCTCGAATCAGTTCTCCGTCATGGCTGGATGAGTCCATCATCCGGTTCTTTCCCGGATCGTCGGTGTGAGTTCGCGACGGTCAGCTCGCGATGACGGCGCGAACGTGGCCGGCGCGGATCTCCCGAGCCAGGTCCTCCGCGGTGTGAACCACTCGGTCGATGTCGGTGGCATACGCACCGGCGAGCCCGGGACCGTGCGCGTCGCTGGCACCGACCGCCGGTCGCGGCGCGACCGCCAATGCCGCCGCGGTCAACGAATGTTCGAGCGCCGTCGTCTGGGTACTCGCCGCTTCGATCGCGTGCACCATCTCCCACTGCGGGAACGCCACGATTTCTTCGGCCGTGGGCGGAACTCGCCCACCCTTGATCGCCCGCTCGCCCGCGAACCGTCGCAATGGGTGCGGCAACACCAACGCCGTATCGGACGATTCACACTCCTCCACCAGCTCGGCGAGCGTGTATCCCATCCACAGCGGTTTGCGCAGCGGGCCGAACGCGAGAACATGCCCGACATCGGTCGTGAGTTCCACGCCCGGTATGAGCGGGAAGCCGAGCAGGCGTGACGCGTCGGCCAGCTCGGCGTCCGGCCAGCGGACGTCGTGCTCGGTGATGCACAGCGCGTCCAGCCCGCGTGACCGCGCGGTCGCAACCAGCTCCTCCAGCGTCGTCCGCGAACAGTTCGAACGTGGTGACGTGTGCGCGTGCAGATCGATCAGCATGAGAGGCGCTACCCCTCACTTCGGTTCACGGGTTCGGTGTGGAGTCGGTGCTCGTCGTCATCCGAGGTCAGGCAGCGTCCGGTCGCCAGCTCGAACCGCCAGTGGTGCACCTTGCATTCCAGGACACCGTTCTCGACCGAGCCGAATCGCTCGAGGTCGGCCCGGAGGTGCGGGCAGCGCTTCTGCACCATGTACTCGCCGCACTGGAACATCTCGTCGACCGGTTCGGCCAGAGTCGCGTAGTACCCCTCACAGAACGCCATCCGCTCGACCGACAGGCTTTTGAAGAACGTGTAGACGTACTCGTTGTAGGGGCCCTCGCGGTGCGCCCGGAACCGGCACGAGAGGAACAGGTCGTTCACCCAGTCCTCCACGTGCCGTTCGATGAGCGACTCGATCAGGGCGCGATCCACGTCGATGCGATGCACCACGGGCTCGCCGTGCCATTCCCGCACCGTGCCCGTCGGGAAGTCGATCGCGATTCCGACGTCGCCCAAGTGGAGCAGCACGATGCCGTTGATGCCGCGCCGGGTGTACGGAGCCAGATCAAGGAGCGGCTCGAGCCAGGATCGCAACTCCGCGACGAGGTCGTACCGGCCGCGGGGCCACGATGCGCGTTCCTGGGCCAACCAGAGCGCCCAGTCATCGCGATACCGCTCGAGGTAGGCACGCTTGTCGGCAAAGATCGCGTCAGGGTGGGCGCCCCCCACCGGCTGTTCCACCGTGCACGCACCATCGACGATCGTGGCCACCGACCCGGGAACCAACAGGGCACCACCGGTGAGTCCCCGGGCGACCAGCTCGTCGAGGAACACGGTTTGGTCCGGGAAGATGTTGGCCGGGTCGCGGTCGAGATCGTTGAACTGCCACAGATCGTCGTCGAGAAAACACGGAGGCCCGGCGACCGGGAACAGCACCGGCGCCCCGACATCGCTGAGGTAGTGGACCGCCCGTTCCATCTGGTCGGCCCGCTTCCGCACACCGAGCGCTCGCTTCCCGTCGGCCGGGAAGTCGTACACCATCGGATACCAGATGGCTCCCGAGAACTGGGTGAAGTGCGCGTCGTACGGACCGAACGATTCCAACTCGTCGAAGTCACGCGGCCGGGCGTCGTTCTGATTCAGCAGCGCGGCGCTGGAGTCCCGCAGGATCAGGGCGGAGTCCCCCGCCGGGCCGTCGGCCGGCGCGGTCATGGCCAGGATCACCACGCTCAGCCTGCCGAGATCCTTCGGCTCGGCATGGTCGGTCCGGATGAACTCGGTGAAGCCGACCGCGCGCAGGGCGCGTTCGAGGTGGTCGACATGAAACGCAGGCAGCAGGACCTTCGCCCGCTTGTCGACGTGTTCCGCCAACCAGATCGGATCGAAGTGGTCCTTGTGCAGGTGCGAGATGTAGAGGTAATCGGGCGACGTGAACGGGGTGACGTCGAGCGTGTCGTTGCGAGGGAACGGGAACCAGGAACCGAAGTAGGCCGGCGTGAACCAGGGGTCGCACAACACCGACCCGCCTTCGGTTTCGACGTACATCCCCACGTGACCGAGGAAGGTGACTCGCATCGGCCCAGCCTGCCAGACGCCGAGGGCACGCCCCGGACTCGTCGACGCCGGGTAGCGTCGCCGCGTCGAACTCGGGAAAGGTGGGCTGATGCCCGATTGGGGAGACCTCCAGGTCGACCAGCTGCGGTACATGGCCCGCGAGCACGGCCCCGAGATCGCGTATCGAGATCTCGATGCGCAGACCGCGATCACGTTCCGGGAATGGGACGATCGGTCGAATCAGATGGGCCGGGCTCTCGTCGACGCCGGGATCGCGCCGGGTGATCGCGTCTCCATCTATCTCCCGAGCGATCAGGCGCTGCGCTGGATCGTCGCGTACGCGGCCGTGCACAAGGCCGGGGCCGTCGTCGTACCCACCAACACCCGCCTGTCGGTCCCCGAAGTCGCCACGATCCTCGGTCACGCGGAAGTGTCGACGGTCATCACCGGCGCGGAACTGCTGGACACCGCGCTCGCGGTGCAGGCCGAGGTGCCGAGTATCCGATTCATCGTGAGCGCCGACTCGACCTCGACCGCCGGCGTGATCGACTACGACGAGTTCCTCGCCGCGGATGCCTCGGACCGGCAGGTGCCTCGGGCGCTCGATGACCTGGCCGACATCATGTACACCTCCGGGACAACCGGCCTGCCCAAGGGCGTGGCGGTCCGGCATCGCAATGTTGCGATGATCCCGAATCACGAGCCCGCATGGACCGGCAGCGGCTGGATCCACGGTGCGCCGATGTTCACGTTCGCCGGCATCGCGTTCATCTACAACCCGATGAAGATGGGCCTCGTCGGCCTCTACCTCCCGAAGTTCGACGCCGCCCGCTGGTTCGATCTGGTGGCCACCGAACGACCGACCATGGCCTTCCTGGTCCCGGCGATGGCCGAACTCCTCGTCGCGCACCCGCGTTTCGCCGAGCCCGACCTCTCCAGCCTCGCGTCGATCTCCATCGGCAGTGCGCCGCTCGCACCCCAGACCCTGCTCACGTTGCAGGCGCGACTCCCGGACGCCACCGTGTCCAACTCGTACGGCATGACCGAGGCCGGACCCGCGTACATCGTGATGCCCAAAGACGAGGTGACGAAGCGCATCGGTTCGGTCGGGAAGCCGATCGGCCCCATGCAACTCAAGATCGTGCGCGAGGACGACACCGAATGTGATTCGCGCGAGGTCGGCGAACTCCTCACGAAGATGGAGGGCGCGCAGCGCGAGTACTACAAGGACGCCGACGCCACTGCGTCGACCTGGACCGTCGACGGCTGGCTCCGCAGCGGCGACCTCGCGTATCTCGACGAGGACGGCTTCCTGTACATCGCCGGCCGCAAGAAGGACATGATCATCCGTGGCGGTCACAACGTGTACCCGACCGATATCGAGGCCGTGTTGTTGGAGCACTCCGACGTGCAGGAGGCCGCGGTCGTCGGCATTCCCCATCCGGTCCTCGGCGAAGACATCGCCGCGCACGTGGTGCTGCGCGACGGGGTGGACCTCGACACCGCGACCTTGCTGGCCTTCTGTGCCGAGCGCCTCGCCGACTACAAGCGGCCCCGGGAACTCCACTTCGTGGCCGAACTCCCCCGCAACGCCACCGGCAAGGTCATGAAACACAAACTCACGTCCGCCTGAACGGTCGCGATAGGTTCCCCGGCCGAAGCTGACGTCCCCGTCACCAGGAGCGAGCTGTGGCACTGACCGAGTTGAAGGGCACCAAGGGCGATCCCCAAGTGGTCCGTATCGAGCGCGGTCCGGTGCGGGTCTTCGCCCAGGCGCTCATGGACGGCGACGAGGTCTACAACGGCCCCGACGCGCCGGTCCCGCCGACGTTCCCGTTCGTCATGCCGTTCTGGGGATCAGAAGGCGCGGGCGGTGCCGCGGGACTGCCGATCGAGAAGCTGCGCGGCCCCGGTCGGGCCATCCTCCACGGCGAGCAGGGCTTCGAATACTTCCGCTGGCCCAAGGTCGGCGACGTCCTCGAAGGCACGTCGGAGATCACTGACGTGTACGAAAAGGAGAAGTCCAATGGCGGGAAGTTGGAGTTCTACGTCCAGGAGACCACCTGGCGGGACCAGGCGACCGGCGACCCGGTCGTGAAGAACATCTTCACGCTCGTCATCAACTGCCGCCCACCCAAGACCGACTGACCCCCCCTCCCGACGTTTGGCGGCTGACGACGCGTCACGCGTCACCCGGCGCCAAACGCTGCCGGGTGAGGGAGGAAGCGCCTACCAGTCGATGTCGGCGAGGAAGGCTCGAACCAATCCGACGGTCGACTCGGGGTTGTCGCCCGCGGCGTGGTGGCCGGCGGCGTGGATCGTGGCCAACCGGGCATCCGGGATCAGCGACACGATTTCATCGGCGCCTTCAGCCGACAACACGTCCGACGCCGAACCTCGGAGTACCAACACCGGGCACGTGAAGTGCGCAACGTCGTCGGAGAGTCCCTCGACCAACTGCCGCCAGCCGCCGCCCGGGGTCGGCGCATCGCTGCCCCGCAGTTGGCGGGTGTAGCCGTGCTTCCATTCCCACCGTCCGTCGGCACGCTGCCGCAGGTTCCGGGTCAGCCGAGACGGATCGGTCTGCTTCCGGTTCGGGAGGTATTGGCCGATCGCGGCCGCGGCCTCGTCCAGATCGGCGAAAGACTCGTGCGCCCGCATGAACTCCACGATGCGCTCGACGCCCTTGTCTTCGAGTCGG
>JAENVU010000305.1 GCA_016650415.1 Acidimicrobiia bacterium | reverse complement strand
GTGACTGGGTCCGATCCGGACCCGGTCGTCCCCGCGCCGCCTCCCCCGCCTCCCCCTCCGCCGCCCCCTCCGCCGGACGTGAGTCCGTGGCCAATGTGGGTCTTGGGTCTGGTGATCTTGATCGACCAGGTCGATCAGAACATCGTGCGGGGCGTCATCCCCCAACTCAAGCACGACTTCGGCATCGGCGACGCCGAGATCGGCCTGTTGCTCTCGATCTTCGTCTTGGTGAACGGCCTCATCACGGTCCCCGCGGGCTACCTCGCCGACCGCTGGCATCGCACCCGCACGATCGGTCATACCGTCATCGCCTGGAGCGGTGTGACGATGATCACCGCGGCCGCCCAGAACTTCGGTCAGCTGCTCGCCGGTCGGGCCCTCCTCGGGTTCGGTCAAGCCGTGACCGAACCGTCGGCCAACAGCCTGATCTCGGACTTCTACCCCACGAATGTGCGAGCCCGAGCGTTCTCGTTCCAGCAGATCATGGGCCTGATCGGCGCCGCCGTGGGTCTCACCCTCGGCGGCGTGGTCGGCGCGGCATTCGGATGGCAGTGGGCGTTCATCGCGGTGGGCCCGCCGGGCATTCTGATAGCCCTCATCGCCTACCGGCTGCGAGAACCCCGCCGCGGTCACGCGGACCGATTGCACCTCGGGGCAGTCGACGACGACTACGAGCCAGAACCGGTCAAGCTCTTCGAACACGGCATCGGGCGATTCTTCTCCAACATGTGGAGGGGCCTCGTCCAGGACATGCGCGTGATCCTGGCGATCCCGACGCTCCGATTCGCACTCGTCGGCGTCGGGGCGCTCCTCTTCACCGCGCAGGCGGTCGGCGCCTGGCTCGCGCCGTTCCACGACCGCTACTCGGGCCTGACTCAGGCCGAGTCGACGTTGGCACTCGGGTTACTCCTCATCATCGGAGGCATCCCCGGACTCCTCATGGGCGGGCGCGTCGCGGACCGATACGCAACGCGCATCCGAGGTGCTCGCGTGGTGATTCCCGCGGCGTGCATCGCGATCGGCGTCTCGTTCTTCGCAGTGTCGTACCTGCCGATGCCGTTCGCGCTCTCGTGGTCGCTCGAACTCGTCGGCATGTTCACGATCTGGTTGGCCGTGCCCGGCCTCCGCGCCGGGGTGGCCGATGCCGTGCCGGCCCACCTTCGCGGTGCGGGCTTCGGCGCGTTCAACATCGTCTCGGTCATCCTCGGCGCCGCCGCGGCCCCGTTCGTCGTCGGGCAGCTCGCCGAGCTGACCAACCTGCGGACCGCGCTGTGGCTCGTGACCCCGCCCGTCTATGTCGGGGCCTACGTACTGTTCAAGGCCCGCGATCATCTGGACGCCGATGCCGCGAAGATCTTCGAGGCCGTGCTCGCGGCGATCCAGGCCGAGCAGGCCGAAGCCGACGGCACGACGGAGTCCGAGGAGTAGCCGGACAGTCAGCCGCGTACGGCGTGCGAACGGGTGATCCCCGGCCGGGCCGATTCGCGCTCGACCACGATGGGGCCGTCCGCCCGGACCAGCACCATCCGGTCGATGTCGGGCACCGTCGCCGCGATGTCCACCACCAGGCGTGCGCCGCGCGCCACGCGCTTCTTCAGGACCACGTGTTGGCCCCGCCGATCGACGGTCAGGAACTCGACCCGACGGGCACGACCGTCGGTGGACATCACCGCAGCGAGGTCGGCCGAGGTCGCAGTGAGGCGAGATGGGAGGAGAGCCCATTCCCGCGCGCCGACGGTCAGGCCGAGATCTGATGCGATCCCCCGGGCGGTCGCCGGCTGGGGCGCACCGGACGCACCGACGTTCTCGGCGACGATCGGGCGATCCGATCGCACCGTCATCGAGAAGCCGACATCGGTCGGGACTCGAGACAGGTCGACCGCGATGGTCGTCACTCCGGGAACGATGAGCGTTTGCGGTTCGATCGCGGTCGCGTCGAGCGTGAATCGGACCGTCACCTTGGCCTGGCGCACCCCCGGGTTGGTGACGAGGAGTCGTTCGCTCCGGCCCGATCCGATCACGGCCATCGGGAAATACCAGCGCTCGGCCGACCCGGCCCCGAGCGTCATCGCGATTCCCGTTCGACCGTCGGAGCCATCGAGCGACAGCGACTGTTCGGCGATGACCCGGCCGCGTCGCGTCGCCACCTCGAGCGCCACCAGATCGACCCGTGGGAGATCGCGATGAACGGGCACGCTGACTCGCGAGTACTGCGGGACCACGATGCCCTGCAACGCGCCGGGCGAACGAACGCCGTCACCGGAGATGGCGCTGAGGTCGACGATGGCGTCGTCGGGGAACGGGTTGAACAGGGCAACCCAGAGTTCCGCGCCCTTCCCGGTCGTTCCGCCGGCGAACCGCCACACCGGAGCCGGTTCACGGGCGCACGGCCCGAGCGCCCGATCCTGACCGCGGCTCACCATGTGCTCGACTGCGGCCCGACCGCCGCGGAGTTCGACGACCACGCCCGGCTCCGCGACCGTGGCGATGTCCGCGACCCGCACCCGCGTCACCCCACCGGGCGCGACTCGGTATTGCTTGGCCACCCGAGCCGCATCACCGCCGGGGAACACGGTCACCCTGGCCCGCGTGGGGGTCGTTCCCACGTTGCCGACGATGATGGTCTCGTCGGCCCGCCCGTCGGGGTTGGATGTCCCCTCCGCGCAGTACCACACCGATCCCGAGTTCGTCGCGGTGTCGAGGCGCGGCCCGGTCTCGGACCGCGCGGCGTGCTCGTCGGAGCCCTGAGTGACCAGCCCCATCAGAACCAAGACCGCCACGATTCCACCGGCGATCGCGACCCGCCGAGATCTCATCACGATGACACCGTCCCCGACTCGGCGGCGCGCGCCTCGCGACGTTCGCGCCGACCCCGTCGGCCGCGCCGCAGCACCTGGCGGGCGCACCAGCCCACGATCAGGACCTCGAGTCCCAGCGCGACCCATCGGAACCACTGGTTCGTGTCCCGCACGTGCACCGGGTCCGTACCGACGGGAACGAACCCGTTCGCCCAGCCGTCCACCCGACGGTGCGTCAGCGTGCGGGATCCGCTGCGGGCCTCCCAGCCGTCGTCGTACTGCTGAGACCACACTCGCACCGAACGATCGCCGCGTGCCCCACTCCCCGGCCACGGGTCGGATACCCGCTGACGCCCGGCGGCGGCGGCACGCGCCGCGCTCCACTCGACGTTCTCGTAGACGGATGCGCCCGGCGAACCGTCGAGCTCGCGCAGATCCAACTGTTGATCCAACCCGCGTTGGAGTTCTGGGTCCGCCCGGGTCCCCGGCCCCGGACCGGGTCGATGCACGACCACGACGTACCGCACTCCCATCGGCTGGATGAGGCGACCCAGCCGGTGGGTCTCGACCGATCGGAGAGCCGCGACCGCATCCCGGGCGGCTGCGGTTCCATCCCCGCCGGGCGGCGACATCGCGTCGAGCAGCGTCGCCGGGCCGTCCACGGTGATCGCGTATGCGTCCGGGCCGGACCGGTGGATCGACCCCGGCACGACCTCCGGCGATCCGACCCAGAGCACGCGAAACCCGCCGAGGTCGCGCTGGGACTGCATCCAGCTGAGCGTCTCGTTCCAATCCGACCCGGGCTGATCCCAGCGGCCAGAGACGGCGTCGCCGACGAATCCGAGCCCGGCGATGGCGATGAGCCCCGCAACACCCACCACCGCGACGTGCCGCCATCCCAGTGCGGATCGCCGGAGTTCCTCGCTGAAGGTCGCCGCACCGATCGCGACAATGAGCGCGAGCGCGAGTCCGGCGGGGACCAGCACGCCTTCCAGCGCCGGACTGGCGGTGCCCAACCACGTCGGCAGGAGCGCGAGCACCCAGGACAGCAGCGCCAACGCCCAGAGCCTGAGGCACCACCGGGCGCGTTCGCCGCTCGCGAGCAGCACGACGACAATGCCGCCGACCAACAACCCCCAGCCGCCGATACCACCCCCGCCGGTACCCGTGACGAACCGCACCAACGGACCGAGCGACCGCGCCGGGTCGTAGACGATCCCGAGGGCACCGGCCCGATCACCTCCGGCCAGGAAGGACAACGGCCACGGCAACAGCAAGGCCAACGCGATTCCCAGTGTCGATGCTCCACCGCGGAGGGCCGCGGTCACGCGCCTGCGATCGTCGCCGGTGAGTGGGGCCGCGATCGCGACACTGAGCGCGACGAGGACCGGCAGGGCGACGGCCGGCGGCCAGAAGACCGAGGTCAGTGCGACGAGGAGACCCGTGAGGACCGAGATCCGGCGCCGAGGCCACCGGCTCGACACGAGCCCACTCACCTGCGCAACCCCGAGGAAGATGTACGGCGCGGTCGCGTACATGACCAACGGACCGAGCCGCCCGGTCTCGATCGCCGTCCGGGGCAACGGCACCACCGCGTACGCCGCCGCGGCCACGATGTCGGGCCATCCGGGTCGGAGGATGCGTTGCGCGACCAGCCGCGTCCCGAGGATGCCGGCCGGGATCGCGGCCACCACCAGCAGACTCTGGCCGAGCCCATCGGCGCCCAGGAGCACGGTGCGCAGGATGCCCGCGAGGGCGAACATCGGCGGCGCCGCGGCCGCCGACCCCAGGTCGGCATACCGCCAGTGCGACGTGAACCCACGCACCAGGTCGGCGACTCCGGGCCACGGCATGAACTGACCCACCATGGCGAGCCGCCCGAACAGGATCTCCCGGCTCCCGAACACCACGATCAAGAGCAGCGCCAGGAGGGTGAGACCCCGCAGGCTCCGGAACTGGCCCCGCGCGGAACCGGCGAAGGTTCGGCTGCGCTCGGACAGGGACCGAACTCGGTCCTCGGCGTGGATCGAGTTGGCGACGTAGTTCGCGACCCGGGCGCTACCGAGGTACTGGAGCGCATGAATCTCCCGCTCGGGAACGACTCGGGCCGACTGTGCCCGCTTCCGAGCGACTCGGAGCTCACCGATATGCCGAAGGTTCCACGCCCAGCCACCCATCAGGATCGATGCGCGGATGCGCTGTCGACGTAGGAGGAAGACGAAGGCCTCGAGCGAGTGCATGAGCACGGCCACCGGGGTGATCCAGGCCAGGCGAGTCGTCGAGGTATTGGTCAACAGCGAGCGGAGTCGATGCCGGTGACTGAGCCGGGTCACCCCGGTGCTCGGCGGCTCACTGTCATGCCGGCCCACGCGGGCGTCCGGCGCCACCAGAACGCGGGCACCGGCGAGGCGCGCCCGCCAACACAGATCCAAATCGTGTGCACCCGGGTCGCACGCCGGGTCGAAACCCTCCAGCGCGGCGAACAAGTCGGCCCGAACCAACATGCAGGCGTCGCCCACGAAGAACACATCGCGAACCGCGTCGTGCTGCTCCTGATCGAGTTCGTCCCGCTCGATCTCGCTGTGGGGGACACCGAACCGGTCGATCGACCAGCCCACTTCCCGCAGCCGGTCGGGGTGCTCGACGTCGACGATCTTCGGACCGACGACCGCGGCGTTGGAGCGATAGGCCTCCTCGACAAGGAGCCGGATCGACTCCGGTTCGCAGACGACGTCGGGTCGCAGGAACAGCAAGAACGGGGCGCCCTGCACAGTCTCGATCGCCTCGTTCGCGCCTGCCGCGAAGCCGCCGGCCGCCACGACCCGCACGAACGCGGTCGGCGCCACCGCCGCGACTCGTGGGCGCAGGTCTTCGCCCGTCTGGGCCATGACCAGCACGATCAAGCCCGGATATTCGGTCTCGTTCAGGCCCCGGAGACACGCTTCGAGGTGCGGGGCCTCACCCTCGACGACCACGACCGCGACGACGGCGGGGTGCGCCTCCCGCTCTGGCGCCGACGTACCGCTGAGGTCGGTGTCGACGAGGTCCGGCGCGGATTCCGACGGCAGTTGGTCGGCTTCCATGAGGGCGGCGAGCCTACCGGCACCTCCTCCCCCACATGGGTCTTGTCACGCCGGGCCCTCCGCCGTGACGGTCGTCACGAAGGCCGTCCAGATGCAGGGAGGTGCTTGCAGGAGTTAGCAACTTGCTGTACACTGTGAGCATCGAAGCCGAGGAGCTCAGCTCCTCTCCACCTCATGCAGGAGCACACCATCATGGAACTCGACCTTCGCAAGACCGCCGCCGACGCGGCCTACATCGCCGTAGGCGCCGGTGTTCTGGGATTCCAGCAGGCGCAGGTTCGCCGCCGCGAGGCCGGAGATCGGATCGCCAGTCTGGCCAAGGACGCGCAGGACACGATCGGCACCCAAGCCTCCGCCCTGCGCAGCACGGTCAGCGGGCACGCGACTTCGGGCGTCGACACCGCCACCGCGACGTTGAAGCGCTTCGACGTGCGTGACGTGGTCGAGCCCGTCATCGGTGACGTGAAGCAGCGGATCGAGCCGGTCATCGAGCAGATCAAGGGCTTCTCGGTCACCGCTCCGGTGCAGGCGCTCCCCGAGCAGTTCAACAAGGCCGTCGAAGTGGGCAAGGCCCGGGTGCAGTCCTTCCGCGGCCAGACCGCCAGCTAGATCCCGACCACGCTCACCGCGTGGCCGAACCGTACCGACATCGGCGAACCCCCCGTCGCCGATGTCCGGCGGAGCACAACGACCCCCTCTTCGGAGGGGGTCGTTGTGGTTCCGAGCGGCCGCCCGGGCATCCGCGGCCCGGCCGGGAGCGAACGTTCGATGCCGGGCACCCGAACTCCCTACGCTCTGCCCCATGATCCTCGCATTGGCGGGAGGAGTGGGGGCGGCCCGGTTCCTCCGTGGACTCGTTCGCGTCGTCGACCCGACATCGGTGACCGCCGTCGTCAACACGGCCGACGACGACCGGTTCCATGGCCTGTGCGTCTCGCCCGACCTGGACACCGTCACCTACACCCTCGCCGGGGCCGAGCACCCCGAACAGGGCTGGGGCCTCGCCGACGAGACCTTCACCGTCATGGACTCGCTCGACCGGTTCGGTGCCGACACCTGGTTCCGCCTCGGTGATCGCGATCTCGCCACGCACCTCTATCGCACGCGGCGTCTCGACGAAGGCGCCACCCTCACCGAGGTGACCGCCGAGATCACCACCGCGTGGGGCATCGCAACCACCATCCTGCCGATGTCGGACGATCGGGTCGCGACGCGCGTCACGGTGAGCCGCGACGGTGGGCGGCGGGAGGTCCTCGCCATGCAGGAGTGGTTCGTACGGGAACGAGCGAACCCACCGGTCGTCGCCGTCGAGTTCGCGGGCGCCGAGGCGGCCCGACCCGGTCCGAACGTCCTTGCCTTGATCGCGGCGGCCGACATCGTCCTCGTGTGCCCGTCGAACCCGGTGATCTCCATCGGGCCGATCCTGGCGGTACCCGGTATTCGCGAGGCTCTGGTCGCAAGGCGCGATCGGGTCGTCGGTGTCAGTCCGATCATCTCGGGCGCGCCGGTGAAGGGCCCCGCCGACCGTCTCATGGGACCGCTGGGCATCGAAGTGAGCTGCGTCGGGGTCGCCCGCACCTACGCCGAGTTCTGCGGAACGCTCGTCATCGACGCCGGTGATGCCGGCCGGGCGGCCGAAGTGAACGCCGCCGGAGTGCGCGCGGTCGTCGCCGACACCTTGATGACGGACGCGCGCGTCGCCGCCGCGGTGGCTCAACACACGCTCGACGCGGTGGCATGAGCGCCGGCCTCCAGATCCTGCCGGTCATCGGCATCGGCGAAATCAGACCGGGTGAGGCGCTCGGACCCGTCATCGCCGCCGCCGCCAGCGGTCAGGGCACACCCCTGCAGAGCCACGATTGCCTCGTCGTGACCCAGAAGATCGTCTCGAAGGCGGAGAACCGGCTCGTACCGCTCGACCACGACGACCTCGCGGCGCGCGATGCGATCATCATGAGCGAAACCGTCCGGGTCCTCCGGCGCCGTGGCGACCTCGTCATCACCGAGACCGCGCACGGGTTCGTCTGTGCGAATGCGGGTGTCGATCTGTCGAACGTCGACGCCGGCCAGGCCGCGCTGCTGCCCGTCGACGGCGACCGGTCCGCACATCGCATCCGGAACGCGATCCGGGCAATCGACGATGCCGAGGTCGGGGTCATCATTTCGGACACGTTTGGTCGGGCGTGGCGCAACGGGTTGACCGACGTCGCCATCGGCGTCGCGGGCATCGCAGCCGTCGTCGACCTACGGGGCGGCACCGACGACCGCGGCCAGGAGCTGCGCGTCACCGAGGTCGCGGTCGCCGATGAGATTGCGGCCGCGGCCGAACTCGTGATGGGCAAGGCCTCGGGAATTCCCGTCGCGATCGTGCGCGGCCTGGACTCGACGTGGTTCCGCAATGGTTCGGTGCGCGACTTGGTCCGTCCACCCGACGACGACCTCTTCCGCTGACCCGTCGATCCGCCACCGCCAGGGAGCACCATGGGACTCGTACCCGACTTCATCAACGCCCGTCGGTCCATCCGCGCCTTCACCGCC
>JAENVU010000304.1 GCA_016650415.1 Acidimicrobiia bacterium | reverse complement strand
TGTGGAAGCGCAGCAACTTCGACTTCTCGTTCTGCGCGCCGAAGCGGTTGCTCATGATCCAGTACCACATGCGCCGCGCGGCCCGGAACTTCGCGATCTCCTCGAAGAAGTTGTTGTGCCCGTTCCAGAAGAACGAGAGGCGCGGCGCGAAGTCGTCGACGTCGAGACCGGTATCCACCGCGGCCTGCACGTACGCGATCGCGTTCGACAACGTGAACGCGATCTCCTGCACCGCCGTACTGCCCGCTTCCCGGATGTGGTAGCCCGAGATCGAGATCGTGTTCCAGCGGGGAATGTGCTCACCGCAGTAGGCGAAGATGTCGGTGATGATCCGCATCGACGGCCGCGGCGGATAGATGTAGGTGCCGCGTGCGACGTATTCCTTGAGCAGGTCGTTCTGGATCGTGCCGCTGATCTGGTCGGCGGACACGCCTTGCTTCTCCGCGACGATTTGGTAGAGGAGCAGGAGGATTCCGGCCGTCGAGTTGATGGTCATCGACGTCGACACGGTGTCGAGCGGGAGACCCTTCAGCAGGATCTCCATGTCTTCGAGCGAGTCGATGGCCACCCCGACCTTGCCGACCTCGCCCTCCGAACGGGGATGGTCGGAGTCGTAGCCCATCTGGGTGGGCAGATCGAAGGCGCACGAGAGGCCGGTCTGGCCGGCGCCGAGCAGGAAGTGGAACCGCTCGTTGGTCTCCGCGGCGGTCCCGAAGCCCGAGTACTGACGCATTGTCCAGGGGCGGGTCCGGTACATCTGGCCGTAGACCCCCCGGGTGTAGGGCGGTGTGCCGGCATCGCCGAGGGCCGAGGCCGGGTCCCACTCGGCGGCCTCGAGATCGGCCGCGGAGTACTGCGGTTTGATCTCGATGCCGGAGTCGGTGCGGCGGGGGGTGTCGTCAGCCATCGGCCGATCGTACCGGTGTCCCCATTTGCGACCCCAGCCGGACCAACATGGGGGATGCGCCGATACCGGATCCCCGTTCTGCTCGCCGTCGTCGTGCTCCTCGGGGCCGCCTGCAGCAGCGGCGGATCCTCCGGGGGCTCGACCACGACGACCGCGGCCCGGAACCCGTCGTCGAGCTCGACCACGGCCCCGCCGGGCGACGCCGCACTCGCCGCCGCCGGGCTGGTCACCCAGGCGGACCTGCCCGGCTACACCCGGAATCCGGCCAGCACGAAGCGCGAGCTCGACGCCATCGATGCGAAGGCGAAGACTCTCCCCGAATGTCAGACGTTCGAGGCCGCGAAGCGCGACGGTGAGGTCCAACGGCGGTCACCGAAGTGGGCGAAGAACCAGACCACGGTCGACAGCTCGACCGACGTCTACGCCGACACCGCGGAGATCGCCGCGCAGCTCGAGCTGTACCGGGATCCGACGATCATCGACTGCTACCGCGCGCTGTACACCGCGGTGATCACCGAGCGCCTCGGCACGAAGGGCACGTTGGTGAGCGTCGACATCAGCCCGATCGCGGTCGAGATCGTCGGCGACGCGCAGTTCGGCTTCCGGATCACCGTGACGGTGGAATCGAACGGTGCGACCCAAACCCAGATTGCCGACGCGATCGGTATCCAGGTCGGCCGGGTCGGACTCTCACTCAACGTCAGCGGCACGGTGCCGGAGATGGCCAAGGTCGAATCCGAGCTCCTCCCGGTACTGGTGAAGCGCCTCCAGGACGCGCAGGCCTAGCTACCCGGTTTGGGGCGCCGCCGTGGCGTGCGCGCCGATGCGCTCGGGGCCGAGGCCGATCAGTCCGAGGAAGAGTGGCCGCACTGGGCGGGCGATCCGCACGACCACGCGGTCGTCGGTCACGGTCACGTCCACCGTCACCGAACCCGGGAGTGACGATGCTGCGAGCACGTCGTCGACCGCTCGACGCGCCGCGACCGGGTCGAGTCGGGTCTCGCGCCCCTCGCTGGCCCGGTAGTGCGCCTCGTCGAGTGAGGACGCGCCCGCCAGGGCGGCGCTGTCGGCCACGTTCTGGACGTCCCGCCGCGCGGTGAACATTCGGGCCCCGTCGACCGCGAGCCCCGCGAACATCAACCCGATCATGAGGACCCCGACGAGCAGGACCGACGCCTGACCCTGTTCGCGTTTCACGATCCGCTCCGATACCGGTCGAGCCGCACGGCATGGGTCGCCTCCACCGGCACCGTAAGCCCCGACGAGATCGAACCGATGAACGGGATCGACGCGATGGGGACTTCGGTCCGTACCCGCACGACCAACACCTCACCCCGCCGCCGCAACCCGGCGACGCTCGGCTGGAGCGCACCGGGCGCAAGCCCGTGATTCCGACCCGCGAGCTCCACCGCAATCGCGCCCCGCTGGGCCGCTTCGCCTTCCGAATCGGCCACGACGATGGCCCGCCCGTACTCACGCGCCGCCGCGCTGGTCGCGAGCGTCGCCCGATGCAACGCGCCGAAGACCAGCAGCACATGCAAGAGCACACCGAAGATCAAGCTGCCCAGGATCGCGACCTCGATGACCGCGCTCCCCCGCTCGCGCTCATCGCTCACGGGCGCACCACCGTGTCTTCGTCCAACGCCCGCGCCTCGGCCGAGACGACGAACTCCGGCAGGAACGGCACGATGTGCGGCGCGACACCGGACACCCGCACGACGACCGCATCACCGTCCTGTTCCGCCCCGATCGCGAACCGGGCTGCGCGACCGCCGAGACCGTCGTGCAACACCGAACGCGTGCGCGCGGCACCATCGGCCAGCGGGCGGCCCATCTCCGCCGCCGCCCGCGCGCCCTCGTCGGCTGCGTTCACGGTCACGTTGCGCGCCCAGATCCAGAGCGCCATCTGCATCAGCATCATGAGCGCGGCGACGATCAACAACGTCACGCCGAGGAACTCGACGATCGCGGTGCCGCGCTCGGAGGCGCGTCGATCCATCGCGTCGGGCCGCCGCACTCGATCAGCCGCGGAGCTGATTGAGCGCATCGCTGACAATCGACGCGAGATCGGGCTGCACGATGGCCCAGAGCGCCATCACGATCCCGATACCCATCACCAACAACATGACCCACTCGGGGATCGACCCCCGCTCGTCCCGCACCACTTTGCGCATCCATGCTCCTCTCAACGGGCCAACGTCCTGATGGCCACAACTCCGGGATAGAAGGCGAACACGATCGCGACGGGCAGGATCAACATGACCACCGGCACCAACATCGAGATCTGCTTCTTCCCTGCGACTTCGATCAACTCGCGCTTGTCGTGCTCGCGCAGATCGAACGCCAACGACCGCAAGGCGTCCGCCAGTGGGATACCTCGCTCTTGCGCGGCGACGACCGCGGCAACGAAGCGGTTGAACGCCGGGACGCCGAGCACTCGGGCGCGCGCTTCCAGCGCGTCGGCGAGCGGGGTCCCGCCCCGTGCAGTCCGCAGGGCGCGGCGGAGTTCCTGCGCGAGTGGTCCCCCGCCCGTGTCGGCCACCATCGCGAGCGCGCCTCGCAGACTCTCGCCGGCCGTCACGGCGAGACACACCAAGTCGACCACCGTCGGGAGGGC
>JAENVU010000303.1 GCA_016650415.1 Acidimicrobiia bacterium | reverse complement strand
GCTCGCGCCGCTGGCGGCCCAGTACGGTCCGACGGTCGAGGAGATCGCGTCACCGCTCGTCGAGCTGCCCGAGCACCCGAACTCCGCACTGCTGAAGGCGGCGCACAACACCGACATGTGAGCCGAACCGGTCACCGTCCGCCGAGATCGGCGAGGGGAACGACCGTGCACCGCGGGGCGACGTCGGCGACGGCCTGGTTCCAGCGGAGCCCCATCGTCCCGTGGCGGTGACCGGCCGTGTCCATCCAGTTGCCGATCCCGGCGTCGCGTTCGGCGACGACGATGCGCACGGACCCGTCGGGTTCGTGGCGCGCGGTGTGCTGGTTCACCGTGACCGAGAGGGTGCGGTAGTCGAGGCTCTCCTCCCAGATGTTGTTGAGCTGGAAGTTCCAGTAGCGACACTCGGGCGGCGTGAACTCGATGAGCAGCGCCTCGCCCTCGGCCAGCCGCCAGTAGCCGTGCCGGAACAGCTGGTTGGGGTCGGCCCATCCGCCGGCGGTGTCGTCGGCGGGGAGGAAGTCCAGCGTGTTGGGCCGGGCGCGGAACAGTTCGTCGACCCAACCGACGAAGAGGTCGACCACGCCGTGCACGAAGAGCCCGGCCATCGCCAGCCCGTCGGCAACCTGCCGCCCGGTGAGGGGTGTGGGGGTGGCGCGATCGCGGTCGAGGCATTCGATGCGCAGGTCGCTGCTGCGCTCCGTCTCTCGGTCGGCGAAGAAGTTGCGGATGATGAGGGTGCGCGTCGCGTTGGTGGTCTGGAGCCACTCGGTGTCATCGGGCAGCGTCGCCGGTTCCTCCCGGCTCACGATGATGTCGACCCACTCGTCCGGCCCGGTCGGCGCGTTGAACTCCACGTAGGCCTGCCGGCCGGGCGTCGCCGCGCCGCTCGTGTACCCGCCGGAGTACGCACCGACGCCCAGGTAGTTCACCGTGCCGCGGGCACCCGACAACCGGTACGAGTGGGCCGGGTCGATCGTGACGTGCTGGTAGTGGGCGTCGGGGTTGTCGCAGCCGATCTTCAAGTTGTACGTGAGCGTCGGTACGGTCGGGAACTGCGCGTCGCCGTGCTCGAGGAACCGTTCCAGTCCGCCGCGCGCGAGGCGGGAGAGATACCGGTACCCCTCGGCGCGGTCGAGGTCGGTCTCGGCGTGCGCGAGCACCTTGGCGCCTGCCGCATCGAGTTGGGCACAGAAGTCGGACCACGCCTGGGACTCGGGGGACTCGGGTGCACTCATGCGAACTCGAGATCGAGATGGGCCGAGGCCAAGCCGTAGACGAACGCGTTCGGCATCTCCTCGGGGGTGGTGCCGGGGGTGAGGCGCAGGCTGCGGACCCGACGCAGCAGTTCCTCGAAGAAGATGGTGATCTCGAGGCGGGCGAGTGACGTGCCGAGACAGAAGTGGGTGCCGAACCCGAACGCGAGGTGCTGGTTCGGCCAGCGGGTCACGTCGAGGCGTTCGGGATCGGTGAAGTGGCCCTCGTCGCGGTTGGCGGAGCCGTACATGAGCACGACCTGGTGGCCGGCGGGGATGACGGTTCCCGCGATCTCGGAGTCCTCGGTCGCGACCCGACACATGTTGTGAATCGGCGTGATGTAGCGGATGAACTCCTCGACCGCGATCGTGAGGTCGGCGCCGGCGCGCAGCTTCTCCCACTCCGCTGGGTGGGCAATCAACGCGAGCAACGTGCGGGCGATCACGGTGCGGGTTGTTTCCGCGCCACCGTCGAGGAGGAGCAGACTGTCGGCGATCACGTCGTCCCGGCTGATCGGCTCGCCGCCGATCTGGGCTTCGGTCCAGACACTCATGACGTCGTCCATCGGACAGCCGCGTTTGGTGTCGTAGAGGTCGGACGAGGCCTGGGCGAACTCCATCGCCGCGAGGATCCCGTCGTCGTTGAAATATCGGGGCCCACCGCCGAGCGCGATCGTGCGCTCGGACCAGGACTGCAGGGAGGGCCACGCGTCGTCGGGGAAGCCGATCAGCTTGCCGATCATCATCGCGGGCAGCGGCGCCGCCAGGTCGCCG